>NZ_JBINJF010000016.1:0-107076 GCF_043951865.1 Halalkalibaculum sp. DA3122 | reverse complement strand
TGACGCTATTGCAGTACATCAATTGGCAAAACGATGAACCCATTAATCGCATTAAACATGCATTGGCTGCTTAAGGTTAACCCCTAAACGCGTTACTAATACTGATTTTGTACATTGTGCCAGGTGAATCGGCCCGGGACTTTCCCGGAATGAATTGATGCAGGTTCTGGTTATCGCTTTTCATTCGGAAACAAGCCAATAATATTGAGACGGTTCGCCCAATTTATCCTTCATCATCCAAAACCGATCCTGGTTATCTCTGGGGTCCTGGTCCTTGCCGCGTTGTACCCCGCGCTGAATATCCGAACCGACTTCAACCTGGAGAATTTTTTCCCAAAACAGGATCCCACCATCAGGGATTACGAGTATCTTGAACAGGAGTTTGGCCGGGATGACAACACCATCATGGTAGGATTCAGGCACCATTCTTTACTCTCTCCTTCCGTGCTCACCGATTTAAGCTCAATAGTTGACTCCGTGAAAATGATCCCGCTGGTGACGGAAGTCCGGAGCTTGTGGTCGGCCGAACATATCCGCGGAGATAGGGCCAGCCTCGAGTTCGAACCCTACCTTCAGGCAGCAGATTTGAACTTCGTCTCAACCGATAGTATCCGTACGGCCCTGACGAGCGATTCACTTATTGAAGGCTTTCTAATCAACGAGCAGGCGACCGTTACCGCTTTCTACCTGGAAATTGCCGGCGACCAAAACAATTTCGATACCCGGCAACAAGTGATCAACCAGCTCAACGATATTCTGGATCAGTACCGCTCCAGGTACGACTTCAAGCTTTCCGGGATTCCCTATTACCGCAACCAGTATGTCAACTACCTGAATGATGAAATTACATTCTATATATCTCTCTCATCCGTTCTGATCATCCTGTTGCTCTGGCTTCTATACCGCAGTAAACTCGGGGTGCTTTTCCCGATGCTGATCGTCTGGCTGACGATCCTGTTTACGTTGGCGATCATGCAGTTGACGGGGGGATATTTCGAGGTCATGTCGAGCACTATCGCTCCGATTCTGCTTTGCGTGGGTATTGCCGATTCCATCCACATGATTTCGAAATACGATGATGCCCGCACGGATGGACTGGACAAGCGGCAATCCATTGTTGAAATGCTTCTCACGCTTGGCAGCGCCACATTTCTGACCAGCATCACAACAGCCATCGGGTTTGGCACGCTGGTTACCAGCACTATCGTTCCGATGCAGCGCTTCGGTATCTACACCGCTGTGGGAGTCCTGGCAGCATTTTTCATTACCATCACGTTCCTCCCCTCGGTGCTTACCATGTCGGGCAGTCAAAAGATATTCGGGCATAAAAACGCCCGCCTGTTCAACTTTTTCACCCGGGGGCTCCGGAGAATAAGTTCATTCAACCGGCAGCACTACAAAAAAATTGTGATTGGCTCGCTTCTGCTCACCCTTAGCCTCGGCAGCGGTATATTCCTGCTCAAAGTAAACGGAAAAGTCTTTGACGAACTCGGCCGGAATACCCAGCCTATCAGGGATGCCGAGTTTTTCAGTCAGCATTTGACTCCGCCCTATCCCATGGAATTCGTCATTAACACGGGATCAGAAAACGGGATTATGGACCCCGGGTTTCTCCAAAAAGTGGAGACGTTTACCCGGTACCTGGAGCAACATCCCGAGGTCGACCGGGTCATCTCGATCAACACATTGCTGAAAGAGGTCCACCAGGCGATGGCCCCGGAACAGTATCGCGAGCGGCCGCTACCTCAAGACGAACAGCTGATCGCCCAGTATATTTTGTTGCTCGAATTCAATGAATCGGATCTCCTCCCCCGTTTTAGCGACTTTTCCTACCAGCAGGTCCGTGTAGCTGCCAATGTATTTGATGTGGGATCCTATCAGATCAACCTGCTCCGCGACTCGCTGCAGAGCTACCTGCGGGAAGCATTTCCCGAGAATGAAGTGACTCTTACCGGCAGCACGATACTGAGCGCCAATCTCAACGGGAAGATCGTAAACTCACTGTTCAAAAGCATTCTGCTGGCTTTCGGTCTCATCTCAATTATCATGGCCCTGCTGTTCAAAAATGCCCGAATGGTTTTTATCTCGCTCGTCCCGAACATCCTGCCCCTGCTGATGGTGGCGGGTTTTATGGGATTTGCCGGTATTGATATCAAAGCTTCCACGGCGGTGATATTCACCATTGCGTTTGGTATTGCAGTGGATGATTCTATTCACTACCTGGCGCGCCTCCGAATAGAGATGAAGCGGGGACGTTCCCTGCCGGAGGCCCTGAATTTCACAACCATAAAGACCGGCAAGGCAATTGTGGTTACCAGTCTTATCCTTATCGCGGGATTTGGCTCACTGCTGACCAGTGTTTTTATATCAACCGTGTACATGGGGATGCTTGTGGGACTAACTGTGCTTTCCGCCCTGCTGTGCGACCTGGTTTTGCTACCCGCCCTGTTTTACTGGATCAAGCCGGATGTTCGTTTTGATGCAGCGCCTCCGAAATCCGATGCCAAATCAGCTCATGCACCTGCTCTTGAGAAAGACTCGAATCGATAGCTACAATGCGGTCTTCTGCAGCGGCCAGTTTCTCAAATCCCTTGATGACTTTCCTGAAAAACGAATCCCCGGATTTTTCCATCCGGTCTTTGGGAAGCGACTGAATCCGTTTTTTTGCCTCCTCGAGGCTAATTTGGAGGTAGAAGGTCAGGTCGGGCTGGCGGTGATGACTTGCCAGCTCATTCAACAGGGCAATCGACTCCAAAGGGGCGGAGCCGCGCCCATATCCCTGGTAGGCCGTCGTGGAATCATAAAAACGATCCAGAATTACAACCGCGCCCTCATCAAGCAGTGGGAGTACCCGTTCTGAGATAAGCTGCGCCCGCGCTGCAGAAAACAGTAACAGTTCGGAAACCGGATCAATATCCAGATCGGAATTGAGCAATAGTGAACGAATGTTTTCGGATAACTCGGTGCCTCCCGGCTCGCGGAACACCTCGACGCGATACCCGTTCTCCTGTAATTTATGGCGTACCAGGTTGATATGTGTTGATTTACCGCTGCCGTCAATACCTTCGAAGGTGATAAACACTGTAAACAGAGTCTTTTAAAAATTAAAAATTCATCTTGAACTTTTTCCAAAATGAATATCGCATGTAGAATTCAAAAAGACCATTTTAAAACAACAATGTACTATTTTTGGGCTACTAAAAATAGTAGACGGGAATTCACTTCCCATCACCTCTATTGAATAAACGTTATTTAATTTCCAATCTATTTATAGAAGGCTTTTCAAAACTGTTGTTGTGCCCAGTTTCGGCATTTTTTCGAATTCGAAATCCTCATTTATGAGGTATAAACTGTGGTTTTAAATATGCTCAGGCTTTGAATCTGTCCCCCCCTGGATTTACAAAGCCCTCCTGTATTCATTCATTTTGAGGTCATTCTTATTTTTTGAAAAATTTTACAAACGTGTCGTTTTATACGATATCCCGGTTTATTTTACCCTGTCGGTTCCAATCCTTCAATCCCGGCATATTCCAGACTAAGCGCAGAATTAGCAGAACCTCCTACAGAGTAAAGGCAAAATCACTTTCAAAAGTAGTAGAAATGATTGATTGATACATCAGGAACCAGTCAATGAAGGTCCTGGCAATAGAAAATGATGTAGTATTTCTCCCGCCAAATATTTAGTGATTTAACCTGTGAATAATCAAGGACATAGATATTGATTATATAGTCAGCCGAAAAAAATGAAAGATTTTGGGCTGGGATGAATCTCATAATTCACTTGTTGCCGAAACAGACATTTGCCAGACAGAAGTAAAATTTTAGAATTAGAATCGAACCTTCATAACAATCTTACTAATTACAGAAACATTCTTATGAAAAATATTAAACAGTCAAAAAAAGAAGAATACATCGACACTCTTTCGAATAAACTCAAAGAATGGGACCGTGATCTGGAAAAGGTTGAAGAAGAAATAGATGAACGGTTTGAGGAATTAGTAAGTGACTACCGGGATAAAATTGAAAATCTTAAGGAAGTCCGACCTAAAATAAAGAAAGAACTCAACAGGATTGAAGAAAGTAGTGAAGAAGCTTTTGATTCTATAAAAAAAGATCTTCAGAAACTGTGGGAAAATTCCAAGAAAAAACTCGAGTCACTTAAGGATGAATTGGAAATAGACTGAAAAGCAAGAAAACAGGTTATAACTACTTAAAACCAAAAATAAAAAAAGAGGATCATATGTCACTAGCAAAAGTAATCGAAGTAATAGGCGAAGGCGATACCATGGAAGGTGCCGTACAAAATGTAGCCACGGAAGCCTCAAAAACAGTCGATAACATAAAAAGTATTTATTGCGAAAGCATACAGGCTATAGTAGAGAACAACTCAGTGACCAAATACAGAGTTAATGCAAAGGTAACCTTTGTAGTTGGTAAAAAGGGCTGACAGTTGCTGAAAGACAATTTTTTGTAAGCCTTTTCCAAAGTTTTATAAAAATCAGACTAACATTCCGGGTAGGGCAGATACAACTATGAGCAGGCAGAACAGTAACAGCTTCCATGCATTTTTAAATCCTATAAAAAAAGTAAATATTAACCCTTTAACCAGTGTATTGGTCATAGCAGCCAGGATAATCCCATTGGCGGCAATGTTTGAGCCTAGATTTTCTCCTCCCATGTCCAGGAGGGTAAGAGTAATCGAGTCAATATCTATCATCCCGGATATCAGTGATAAACCGTAGATGCCGGTATCACCAAACCACTGCCTGCTGAATTCAGAAAGCAACATCACCATTGCCAGAACAATCCCAAACTGGATAGCTGTACTCAACTGCAGGGGATTGCGCAGCTTGAATTGGCTAACAGATTTATCAGGCTCCCTTGTTTTGTTAATATAAATTGCAGCACCCAGGGCCACTATAGCCATGGCAGCAACAGAAGGACCTATAATTGTGATTAGAGCAGGGTTAAACAGAAGTGCCAAAAGCAGTACCCTTCCCAGGGCGGTAAATGTGGCTATAAGAATGCCGGTTATCACTACATCTATTGACTTCACCTTACTGCTAAATTTTCCCAGTGTAACCGTGACTGCCAGAGAAGAAACCAGCGAACCTGTAAATGAGGTGAATAAAATACCCTTCTCTTTACCCAGGTATTTCATAGCAAAAAAGCCGACATAGGATATGCCCGCAATCAGAACCACCATACCCCATATCTCAAATGGATTCAAAACATTCCAGGGCCCGTATCCCTGATTAGGCAGTAGTGGAAGCAAAATTGCCGAAATAATGAGAAAAATGATTCCGGAATAGAGTTCCTCAGGCTCTATCGTTTTTACCCATTTATGCAGTCTCGGTTTAATGCTAAGCAACAATACCATGATAATGGTAACACTTACCGAGAGTATGATGTATCCCTTGATGACGGCAATACCGATTGTGAAGGTTAGAAAGGCGGCGATTTCGGTCGTCAGACCCAGGGTACCGGTCTCTTTGGCGTGATGGAAATAACCGGTCATTATAATAATGATAAACCCCAACAGAGCGAATCCCAGTATAATGCCGTCTATATGTTCAGACAAAATTCCCCAAAATCCACCGGACAGGGCAATAAGCGTAAACGTTCTGATACCGGCAGTACGCTCTCCTTCCTTCTTTTTCTGGAAGCTCCACCCCCGCTCAATGCCGACCAGAAAGCCAAGCAGCAGGATGAGACCCATCCTTAACAATAACTGCATTTCTATTGCGTCAATATACATTATATTTTTGCGCATTAAACATTTTTAAACCTATTGAATAATACATGATATATTTCTTAAATCTTTAGCCCGTAAATGTGTTAAAGTTCAATTTGTGTTCCGATTTCTATCACCCTATCCGAGGGGATATGAAAATGTGAGGCAGCCCGTTCTGCATTACGTGACATCCAGGAAAATAGTTTTTCTCTCCATAGAGCCATTCCTGGTTTACGAGTTCAAAGCGAGGGAATCTCCATTCAGCAAACTCCGCAAACGCAATTTTAACGCCCAAAGAGGAAATAAATATCCTACTAAAAGAAATCAAAGTCTTCGTAGTGAATATCCTTCTCCGATACATTCATTTTCTTTAGCTCGCTCAATAACTTCTGCCTCATCTGTCGAGGTCCACAGATATAAACGGTTTTCTGTTTCAGATCAGAAATGTCCCGGGCATCCAAAAAACCTTCGCGGTCGGCACAAACCAGATGAATATTGAAACCGGTAGATTGCTTCTCGAACTCTTTAAACTCATTCAGGTATACTGCCTCCTCTTCACTGTTTACACAGTAGTACAAATCTGTCTTGAGATCTGAATCCTGCTCTTTCATATTTCTAATCCAGCTCAGAAAGGGAGCAATTCCCACGCCCCCGGCTATCCATACCTGGCTTTTTGATTCCTGCCTGTTATCGAAACGACCGTATGGGCCTTCAAGAAATGCTGAAGCGCCGGCTTCCAAATTTCTATAAAGATTCCGGGTATAATCCCCCAGGGCCTTTACCATTATTTTTATTTGCCTCTGTCCGGGGGCGCTGCAAACTGTATACGGATGAGCTTCACGCGTAATATCAGGAGCGATAAAGCTAAAAAAGTAAAACTGTCCGGGAGTAAAAGTTATAGCTTCTCCTGCTTCTAATTCTATTTCCATTACCTGGTCACTCAACCGGTCAACATTTGTAACCTGAACTTGGGGTTTTTGCAGTACGTGCTCCAGCAGGAATGATTTGTAGAGCCATGCAGCTATAGCCGCACCTGACAGGATCAACAGATACAGCAACAATAATGGGTTGGCGGTTGCCAGATTATCCAGCGCAAACAGATGGATAACACCGAAGATAAATATTACTCCCATAAATTTGTGCGTTAACTTCCACTTGTCATAAGGGAGTTTGATCACCAAAGTCAGCAACATCAGGATAATCAATCCCCACAAAGACCAGCTGCCGAAATCGACTGCCAACCGGCGGTGTACCGGGAAAAAATACCAGAATACCTTGGCTATATCCTGCGGTATCCATCTTGTTGCCAACAAAATCGGATGAAACAACAGCAACACAAAAGCAACATTGGCCATCCGGTGATGGGTATGGTACATTTTATCCAACCCGCCGAACCAGGATTCCAGCCATTTTATCCGGGCGGCCAGTATAAATGTAACTGCAAAAAGAGCAAAGCCGGCAAGTGCGAACAGTTGACTGGAGTAGATGAAAAATCCTTTGGCGCTGTGTTTGACTGTTGTCTCCGGATAGGCCGTCAGCCACAGCGGGATAACCAGCAGGGGAATCAGCCAGAATACCTGTGGTCCTATATTTCTCTTATGATAATTATTTTCTGGCAAAGTGAAGGGGTTAGATCAGGTCGGTTGAGAAATTATCATTTCTTATTGGCAATCTGTATCACGGATCCCCCCAAAGGTTCCAACCTGTGGAATATGCAGCGTGAGATTATCAACACAACATTAAATTACGCAATGTAGATCAGCTTAACGAATATCGGACAAATACCCAGTAACCAAGTTGTCAGCTTGGCCAATTTAGATCAGTCAATCCTTCGGGAGGCACAGCCCGTTTAACACGATACCATGTCTCATGGTCCGGAAATTGTGATCGGAGAATACCTTGGTTTCCATGCTGAACTCCACATTATCGATACATTTCACCTATTCAGGTGAGTAAAACTCTCATTTTTCACACTGGTTTAAATTACTGTACGATCTGCAATAAATTCAGAAACGGGTAATCCCCAGCCCGGAATTTTTCCGCCGAGGGTGTAATACATTGTTTTAAAACCCATCTTTAGCAAATGAGGAGTATGACCCATTTTCAGGATGCTGGTATCTCCGCCCCACCACTCATCCGTATGCATGTAGAAACCTGTATGTGCTCCCATATCTCCCATACAGACCAGTTTAAACTTGAGCGGTTCAATAGCCTCTTTCGGCTGATACCCTCCCACTTCTTTTCCAAGTACTTTTGCGAGTACTTCCGCTTCCAGGTGACCCAGCGATCCCAATTTGGGAACAGTTATGGACGCGGCATCCCCCACGGCAAACACTTCGGGATAATCGGGGTTACGCATAAAGAGATCCGTTATGATAAAGCCCTGGTCGTCTGTTATGGGCAGGTCTCTCAGAAAGTCATGTGCCCTCCAATTCGGGAATATGATCTTAAGTTCAGCTTCCAGGCTGCTGCCGTCTTTAAACTCTATGCCGTCCTCGTAAATTCTTTTAATTCCCCGGGTATGTGCCCTGTAGCCGTACCCCATCTCCTCTACCATCGGCAGCAGCTCATCAAGAATTTTTTCACCGGCATCTTCTGCGATCACCTCGGCTGGAGTAAACATCGTAATATTTTCTGCCCCTCCCAGCCCGCGTTTTTTTAGCCACTCGGCCATTGAAAAGGATATTTCAACCGGAGGACCTTCACAGGCTGCCTCTGCCACTGGCACGTCAGGCAGCTTATCACTTTTTCCCTGTACAAAAAGATCTGATCCTATGGCAATCGGTCCGCCTTTATACCCGCCCTCGTGCAGGTGTCTCCGGATCTTGTCACCATAATAGGTGTCGGTAAAAGTATGGCCGTATTTTCCGAAACCTTCAATTTCATCAAATGCCAGTTTGTTACCCACAGCTATGACAAGATAATCGTAGTCAATTTCCTCAATTGCCGAACCCGATCGTTCAACCGGCTTGTACTCAACAGCCTTACGTTCAACATCTATAGCTTCCACCTCTGCCTGGATGAAATCAATATTGTCACGCTCCAGAAACTTGATGAAAGGCATGTGCAGTGAGGTTTCCGGATTGTTATTGTTCCAGACTTCAATCGGGATATTCGGGATAAATGTCAGGTATGGTTTCCGGTCAATGCAGGTCATTCGTGCATTTTCGCCTGCAAATTCACGGATATAACGTGCCGTAGTTAAACCGGCAAAATTGGTTCCCAGTATCAGTATATGTGGTTGAGCAGCCATAGTTACGACATTTTTAGAGGTTAACATTGAATTGCTCGGTAGCATGGATATATGAATCCTATTTTAACCTCTTAATGAACGAATACCTGTAGTGACTTCCCCGGTAGAGCAGGGTGAAATCTATAGGGAATTTGTAAGAGAAATGCCTACAAGAGGTTCAGACTGGTCAGCCTATCTCAAGAAAATCACGAAAGCCTTTTTCCTGGCAAGAAATGTTTTTCTGTACGAACAAAGCCCCCCCAACTCACCGGCAGAAGTAGTTACAGGTTATCGGGAATTAGTTATTCGTTTAATCAAACAACTCATAACCAGTCCGTAACGAAACCATGTCGGTGCTGCATTAACCCGGAACGGCTCACAAATCCACAAGCCGGGAGGGAACTTAGCTGGAGATCTTCACGTCCAGATATTTCAGGCAGGTAATGGGGTTCCAAGCTACGGGAAGCGGCCTTGGATTACCATCGGGATTTTTCGGTGGCTTTATTTAAAGAAAATGAGCGGCAAAAAGACCGTGAACCCAAAAGGTTCGCCTAAAAATCATCCATAAATTCAACCGGCTCTTTATCCAGGGCTATCGCCAGGGCCAGGTATACCAGAAGTGAGGTACCGGACCCCGCAAAAAAGGTGATCACGAAAAGCAGTCGTATGACCGTAGAACTGATTCCGAAATAGTTTGCCAGTCCGCCGCAAACGCCGGCCCATTTTTTATCAGAACGGGATTTGTAGAGCTTTTTTGCGTGGCGGTATGCATAATAGTCGGTTGCCCGTTTCGTATTTTTATCCCGCTTTTTTCCCGATGAACGACTATCGAGATCGTTGTGGAGCCCAAACTCCTCTTCGGCGGCACGTTCGCTTTCCTCGTCGTACTCAAAGTCAAAATCGTCAAACTCTTTTTTATTGCGCTGCTTCTTTGACTTGCCTCTTTTGCGATCACCAACCAAAAAACCGAATCCGATAAATGTTACCAGCACTCCGCCGATAATCGGCAGGACTTCAATCACCCCGGAGAGATCAGGACCAACCTGGAGGCCCAGGGCCTGTATCAGGTACACCATACCGATGAAAAACATAGCAATGCCGGCAATAGTAGCAACATTCCAGATATTGGTGTTGGCTTTTTTTTCTTCCTCGAGAAACTCCTGCATTGTGGCCTGCAGTTCGTGATCCTCAAAGTCACTGAGTGAATCCAGGTTATGTTCTGTAAAGCGTTGTCTTGTTTTTTCTGCCATAATTTTTCCTCCTTAAGGCCTTTACTACGTCTCCCGCCACCTTAATGTTGCAAGTCTGACTATAATGGTTTAAAAAGGTGTCAAAGTTGTCCATGGGAGACTTCATTCAACAGGTTCTGACATCATTGAATTTACCAATTTAATTGATTTTGTTTTACAATTTCCGGGCGATTGTAAGCCCGTCTCGTTCAGTCAGCATTACCTGTTCCACGCTATCATCTTCCGCTATTAGCGTATTGAGCTGGTCTACCGCTTCCGCCTTTTCGTCATTGGGGGCCAGTACATTCTCCGCCAGGAACACATTATCGATGACCATCACACCGCCCCTTTTCAGCATCGGGAGCGTCTCCCGGTAATAATTGGGATAGTTTCCTTTGTCGGCATCCACAAAAATGAAATCGAAGGGCCCTTCAAGCGTTTTGAGTGTTTCCAGGGCTTCTCCCATCCTAACCTCGATTTTATGACCATGTTGACTCCTCTCAAAAAAGGAACGGGCTATGGAAGCATATTTTTCATTGAGATCACAGGTGATGAGCTTTCCGTCGTCTGGCAGTGCCTCGGCCATCATCAGCGCCGAATAGCCGGTAAACATCCCGATCTCCAGAACGCGCCGCGAGCCGGTCATTTTCACCAGCATATTCAGCAGGCGTCCCACAACGCGTCCGCTGAGCATGTCAATATATTCCAGGTTTTGATCAGAAACCTCGATCAGTTCCTGCATTAACTCCGGTTCCGGTGTGGTATGGTCGCGGGCGTAGGCTTGAATATCGGGATTAATCTGAAGCATCAGTATAATTTTGTGTTCAGGTGGATTCTTTGTCAGCGGCTAAAGATATTCACAATCCGTTTGTTCAACAAAATCTTTCTACCTGTGGAATTTATACCGGCCAAAGAGTCAACGTGGTTTATCGCCCTGTTCAAATGGTATACCTGGTTTCTGTTTAAACGGCGCTTCAGCCGTGTCTGGATTCGGCAGCGATATCAACCGGAAAACGGACAAAAGACGGTTTATTTCCTGAATCACAGCTCCTGGTGGGATGGCTTGATACCACTGCTGCTCAATGAATTCCGTTTCCACCAGCAGGCGCGTGCCCTGATGGAAGACCGGCAGATGGAACGGTACAGGTTCTTCCGCAAAATCGGGGCGTTTTCCATCAACCGGGATCATCCCCGGAAAGCGATCACTTCTCTGCGGTATGCCGTTCAATCGATGCAGCGGCCGGGCGCCAGTCTCTTTATATACCCAGAAGGCGAAATCACGCCATTGCCAGATCCGCCACAGTTCCAGGGCGGGCTGGCATGGCTCCATTCAAAAGTGAAGAGTTCGGAGGTCGATTTCGTGCCTGTAGCCATCTGCATCCATACGATACGGTCCGACAAACCGGAACTCCATATTGAGATCGGGGAGCCGGCCGTTCCGCCATGTGATGCCTCTAATGAGGAGAAAACCCGGTTCTTTGAACGCCGCCTTGGCTCCATGCTCGAACGGCTCCGCTCTGTGGCGGGATTTGAGGATACCGGTTTTGAACGATTTATGTAGATTTGGAGATTACCCACCGCTTCACCAGGTCCACCGGTAGAGCCGTTTCGACCGCTGAACCCAGTGGGGCGATTCGTTGCTGTACCGGATGCGCATATTCACCAGGGGCCAGAACGTGCGCCAGTATATACGGTCTGGGCGGATATACTCCGATATGCCTTCGGCCACCTGCATAATGTCTTTGTCGGGAATATTGATAAAGGAGTCGCTGCTAAACCGCTGGTAAAAGGGGCCGCTGTCCAGCACCCGGGCCTGCTGTATTGTGATATGTGCTTTTTCATTGCTCAGCATCAGCTTGCGCGCGGTACGCAGGCCAAAAGGATTCCACCCCTCGTCCTGCAGCTCCACAGTGGGATAGGTGGCAATCAGTTCAGCGTTATCCGGGCTTAGCAGCCAGGCCTGGTGCTGCTTTTCATTTTTGCGGTCCATCACGTAGTAAACCAGCGTTCCCATCTCAAAGTGAAACCGTCCCCAGTACCATTCATTAAATTCGTTCCGCATCGGCTCGTTGCCCATATTATGATCGTGATATCCCCGCCCCTCAAACACAATTTGCCGGGTAGACTCCGCACGGGCGGAAATGAGCAGGTCGACCGCTACGTCAGCGCGGGGTTGAACAAGGTTCCAGAGATGGCCCACCTCATCGAATGACTGCGCCTCCTCAAGCAGCGCATCAGAGGGGCGGGGGCTCTCATAGGTTATGCTCCCCCTGATTTCGTCTCCCGAGGGAAGCTGTTCATTCAGCGTCAACTGGTAGGAGATCTTGTTTTCATCGGCAACAGAATGCATCCTGTGCCTGCCGACTTTGAGGCTGGGATGGTCCGAATCAAACTCGCAATCCTCTTTCTCAAATTCAGTAAAACTGTAATATATCGTTTTTTGATCTTTGTATATGGAGATGCTCACCGCCGGATGCTCCTCCGGGTAGACGTCATCCGAACGATTCCAGTTCTTCAGACGCTGTATATAGCGCGTCGAAAAAGGGTTGCCCTCGTAAAATATGATCACAAAGCTGTAGGTTCCCGTGCTGTCGATACCGTCAAAATACCACCACTCATACGCACCTGGCTTGAACTTTGGGGACCGTACATCTTTTGTATAATTCGAGAGTATCTGCATAATGGGTCGCCACGTAAAATTGTATATTCTTGTTACTCTGAAATATAACGCAGTTTTTCGATTTTCCAGTTTTTACACAGCCTGTAACCTGTCCATATGATCTATCTTTTATACGTTGCCTCCGGCTATTTGATTATAACCTCGTTCATTTTACTGCGAAATCGGCAAAATTTCACCTCTTTATCGCCCGCAGAGCGTATTACATTTACCGCCGAATCTCCCAAAGTAAGCCTCTGCATCCCTGCCCGGAATGAAGAATCCAACATCAGGCGATGTGTGGAGACCGCACTCGACCAGCGATATCCCCACCTGGAGGTCCTGGTCCTTGACGATCAATCCACCGACAAGACCGGAGCGATCCTCTCCTCCCTGAAACAAAATCATCCCCGCTCCGAAAATCTTGTGCTGCTGAAAGGCAAACCCAAGCCCACAGACTGGCTGGGCAAGCCGTGGGCGTGTCAGCAGCTTGCGGAGGCCACCGAGGGCGAGATCCTGATCTTTGCCGATGCCGATACCTGGTTTGAGAAGCAGACCGTGGGAAGAGTGGTGCGGACCATGGGGCGCGATGTCGTCGATATGGTCACTGTATGGCCCCGGCAGGTCCTGGGCAGCTTTTGGGAAAAAATGCTTATTCCACTGGTATATTACGCTCTTTTGAGCCTGTTGCCGGTTCATTATGTCTTTCGGGCACCCCGCTGGATGCCCCCGTTTCTTCATTCAAGAGTCACCCCGTTATTCGCGGCGGCATGCGGACAGTTCATGGCGTTCAAGGCAAATAGCTACCACAAAATCGGGGGACACCAATCCGTGAAATCGCAGGTTGTTGAGGATGTGGCACTGGCCAAAAAAATAAAATCGGCCGGTCTTTCCATGCGCATGTACTACGGGAGCAGGGCCGTAGGCTGCAGAATGTATCGTTCAGAAAAAGAGATTCGCGAAGGTTTTCGCAAAAATTTCCTGGCGGGCTTTGGATACAGCCTCCCTTTCTTTGGACTTATGGGACTGCTCCACTTGTTGGTATATGTCTACCCTTTCGTCATGCTGGCTTGGGCTATCTCTGCCGGTTCCGTTGCCATTTTTATGTGGGCGGGAATCCCCGTTCTGCTGATCTTGGCCCACCGATTTTTGCTGGCCCGCTGGTTTGGCTGGAACCCGCTGTACGGCTTGCTGCATCCTGTCAGTGTCCTGTGGTTTCAGCTACTAGCCGTTATTTCCGCCAAAGATTACCTGGGAGATAGCAGCGTCACCTGGAAAGGGCGGTCGATTTAGTCACCACACTTTTTAAAAGCCGGCCTGTTATTCACCTTGAATTCGGGTCGGTTTCGGGGCCGTTTTTCAAATCCGCATTCCCGCTGGAGAACACGACAGGACCAAAAAATCCGGCTCCGGTTATCAGCATAACCGTAACATGAATTGTCATTTGGATACCTTTTAAATTATTGACAATATCCAAGTACTACCGCGGGGAAACAAAAATGGAATACATCTCTATGAGAACATATATTACAAACATAGCAAGACGGCATTGACAGACACCGAGGATCAACCGTGAGATGGAAGACGGCAGACTTAATATCTTATCTCTTCATTCTAATATCGAGATATACTACTTAGTTGCATGAAAGAAGCTGTTAATAAATACCTGCGCTACCTGAAAATTGAGCGGAACGCTTCCACACACACCCTTGCCGCTTATGAAAATGATCTGATGCAGCTACATGACTATTGCGCTGAAATGCAACCCCGTTCAAATGGGGAGGTCGACCTCTCACATATTGAACGCCTCACGATACGATTATGGCTGGGAGAACTTGCAGAACGAGACCTGGCAAAAAATTCCATTGCAAGGAAAGCGGCCGCCGTCCGTTCATTCTTTAAATACTGCTTCAAGCGTGGACTCGTTGAACAAAATCCGGCGCACCTGCTGATTGTCCCCAAACGGGACCAGCCGCTGCCCAAAACAGCCAATAGCGAGGATATCAGCCGAATGATGGAGCTGGCCCGGGCAGATCATCCCCGGAGTGCCCAGGACCGCGCAATCCTGGAACTGTTTTACAGCACCGGTATTCGCCTGAGTGAGCTTGTTTCACTTGATGTTGAAGAACTCAACTTTAACCTGCAACAGGTTACGGTAATGGGTAAAGGGGCCAAGCAGCGTATCGTGCCGCTGGGCAGCGAGGCGGTTACAGCACTCAAGCAGCATCTGGAAACCCGGAAAGAGTTGTTCGGTACACGAACGGATGCCGATGCACGCCGGGCCCTGTTCCTGGCCGCCCACGGCCAGCGCATCTATCCACGGGCGGTGCAGCGCATTGTCAAAGATTATATGCAGCGGGCAAGCGAAGTCACGCAAAAAAGTCCCCATGTACTGCGCCACAGTTTTGCCACCCATCTGCTCGATCGCGGAGCGGATATCCGTATTATCAAGGAACTTTTGGGACATTCAAACCTGGCTTCAACCCAGGTGTATACTCACACAAGTGTAGAACGACTCAAGAATGTGTACGAATTAGCACATCCGAGAGCTAAAAGTTAATCGCATATTTAGTAGGAGGTTTACAACTATGAAAACTACATTCACCGCACGCCATTTCGATGCCAGTCAACAACTGAAAGAATACAGCATAGACGCGGTACAAAAACTGGATCAATTTTATGACCGAATCCTGGCCTGTGATATCATCCTGGAGCCTACCCCCGATGACGAGGAACCGCAACAAGCCGAACTGAATGTGAAAATTCCCCAGAAATTATTAAATGCAAAAGCAACCGCCCCCACCTATGAACAGGCAATGAACCGGGTGGTGGACAATATCACCCGCCAGCTTAAAAAGTATAAAAACAAACATTTTACCAACCATTAAGATCCATTTATGCCTTTTGGAGATCTGGAACCGATACCCAGAAAAGACAAAATCAGTGTAGCCCATTTAGTAAAAAAACTGCAGGAGCGGGTTAATATCGATCTGCGCCCGCTTACGGGCGAAGAGTTTACCGAAGAGCGGTATGTTACCGAAGCCGACCTTCACCGGCCGGGGCTCGCTCTTGCGGGCTACGTTAAGCTGTTTACCTACCAGCGTATCCAGGTTATTGGCAACACCGAAAGCCAGTACCTGGATAACATGAGCGAAGAAGAGCGCCGGCAGTCATTCAGCCAGCTCGTCAAGTTCAACATTCCCATTATCTTCCTGACCGACAGCAACAACCTGCCCGACTACCTGCTTCAGATGGCGCGGGAGGCTGAAATTCCGATCTACAACACCCCCATCGAAACGACCCGGTTTATGTACCTGATCAGGGATTTCCTGGAAGATCAATTTGCCGTACAGACGCTGGTGCACGGGTCCATGGTGGATGTCTACGGCATCGGTATTCTTATTGCCGGAAAGTCGGGGATCGGCAAGAGCGAAGTGGCGCTGGATCTGGTGGAACGGGGGCACCGGCTGGTCGCCGATGACGTGGTAATGCTCACCAAAAAAAATAACATCCTGATGACCTCTGCCACCGAGATGAACCAGCACTTTATGGAGATCCGTGGTCTCGGCATCGTCGATGTCATGTCGATGTTTGGTATCCGTGCCATTCGCTACCAGAAACGGCTCGAGGTGGTACTGGAGCTCTCCCTGTGGGATGAATCCAAAGATATTGAGCGCACGGGGCTAGACCAGGATTCTACCGATATTCTCGGCGTTGAAGTTCCCCTGATCCACCTCCCGATTACTCCAGGCAAAAATATCACCGTTATTGCCGAAGTCATTGCCATGAACTACCTGCTGCGTCACTACGGCTACGACGCCGCCGAAGTTTTGCAAGACAAGATCAAACAGCACATCGCTAAAAAATCCAACTCCAGCGATATGCCCAAACGGGCCATCGACTATTTTGAGGGGGATGTTGAGTAATCAGTAAAATGTATTATATTAAAAAAGTGTGAAGGATCTGTGAGTTGCTGTGGGGTACGTTCATCATTCTCATTCAGCAATTACTCTCTTGAAATAAAAATGGAGACATGGCTCTAAAAAATTATTTTTTTTACGACGAGCGTAATTGTGAATTTGTACCGGTTCAATATAATACGTTTGAACGCGTCGTTTACACCGCCTCCCTTTATATTCTGTTCGGCGTTGTTTTTTCGGGAGTGGGGATCTCAATTCTCTCATCCACGGTGGGAACGCCGGCCGAAATTGCCCTCAAGGCAGAAAATCAGGCCCTTCTCAGCCACCTGGAGCAAACCAAAGATTCCATTCAGGAACTCGACGGGGAGCTGGATCAGCTGGCCCAAACTGACAACGAAATGTACCGTTCCGTTCTTGGACTGGAACCGATCCCCTATGACGAGCGAGAAGCAGGGGTCGGGGGTGCTGATATCTATTCTGATTTTGATGTATACAGCCAGGAAACAGCCGAGATCCTCAAATGGACTTCTGAAAAGCTGGAAACCCTGGAACGAGGCGTAAATATCCAAAAATCCAGTTTCAACGAGATTAAGCAGTACTATAACAGCAATCAGGAAAAAATGAGGCACATTCCCGCTATCAAACCGGTTCAGGGCATCATGCTGAGCGGGTACGGCATGCGGTTTCATCCTGTCCTGAAGTATCGCCGAATGCATGACGGACTTGATTTCAGGGCCAATGTTGGCGATGATGTTTTTGCCACCGGTGACGGCACGGTCAAGTTTGCGGGCATGAAGGGAACTTACGGCCGGCTCGTCATTATTGATCACGGCTACGGGTACGAAAGCCGCTATGCTCATCTCTCCTCCTACGCCAAAAATATCAAGCCCGGTGCCAAAGTTTCCCGCGGCGATCTTATCGGGTATTCCGGGCATTCAGGCATGGTTGAAGGTCCCCACCTGCACTATGAGGTGTATCACGATGGTGAACCTATCGACCCCATTAACTATCTCTTTGCGGACATTACGCCCGATGAATTTCTCTTGTACAAAGAAATTGCACGGACCAACGAAAAGTCCATGGACTAGGACCAGGAACCTGGCAGCTACAGTTAAATCGGCAAAGTTTATCTGGTCTATGATTCTTCCTGAGCCCGGTTTAGCAATATTGTTGTAGCTTCACGGCATAACTCAGGTCTCAGGTCTGCCTGCCTGAGCACACGGCTTCATTGGATCTATGACCGCGTTTTTGTTCACACAAAACGAACTCTCGGCCTGAAAAGACCCACCAATACTTTTAAGTTTCCCCTATTTATCATCATCTCCAACAATCTGTTAAAAATATTCCCGAATTTTATTATACTATTGTTAGCCCATCCTAAAAAAAGGAGTAGATTATGCTGGTAAGCAATATTTTAAAAAGCAAGGGGAATACGGTCTATCATATTGATCCGGAAAGTACCGTCTATCAAGCGATAAAGCTGATGTCAGAAAAGCGAATTGGGGCACTGGTGGTATTGGATGAACGGGGGGCCCTGTGTGGGATCATCTCGGAACGGGATTACCGGGACAAGGTAATCCTGAAAGGCCGCAGGTCTAAAACAACCCCTGTCAAAGATATTATGACTTCGGAAGTATATTGGGTAACACCCGATACTCCAATAAAAAAGTGTATGGCATTGATGACTGAGAAAAAATTCAGGCATTTACCCATCCTGGAGCAGCAAAATGGCGAGGTTATCGGTGTTATTTCAATTGGGGACCTGGTTAAACAGATTATCTCAGAACAAAAAGTGGAGATTAATCATCTGAAAAATTATATCGTTGGCTCATACCCCGGGTAAGACCTGTTTCTGTTAGTCCCCGCACCGGAGCACGAAGCCTTTTTTACGCACCGTTTCGATATAATCATTTTCGGCGTGCTCTCGTATTTTCTTGCGCAGGTAACTGATGTATACATTTATATAGTTGGTCTGCGTATCGAAATGAATATCCCACACCTCTTCTGCAATTTGTTCCTGCGTGACAATCTTATTCTTGTTCTTCATCAGGAACACCAGCAGGTTGAACTCGTTGTTGGTTAGATCCACGGCCGTTCCGTCAACAGAGAATTGGCGTTCCAGCAGCTTTACCATCAATTCACCGCACACAAGTACCTGGTCATCAAGCGATTCTCCTGAACGGCGGGTAATAGCTTCAATACGGGCCATCAACTCTTCCGTATTAAAAGGTTTGGTAAGGTAGTCGTCGGCTCCCACCTTCAGGCACTTGATCTTGACATCGGTTTCCTGCTCTGCTGAAAGTACGAGGATAGGCGTAGTGATATCCTTGTCCCGAATATCCTTGGCGATATCGAAACCATCTCCGTCTGGCAATCCAAGATCCAGTATGATGATATCAAAATCATCAGAAGTCGCAAGCTCTCTACCCTTGCTGGCGTTGTCTGCCTGGGTTACCTCATTTCCCTTGTGTTCCAGCACGGCTTTGACTAACGTGCGAACAGAAGGATCGTCTTCAATAACTAATACTTCCATGGAATTTATCTTTTAAGGCTGTTTTCTTCTTTGGCCACTTGTTTTACTCGAGTAAAATAATTCCTGACCTAACTCTCTGATAATAAACAGATAAGTTCGATTTTTTCAAAGATAAATTTTTACAAATGTTAAAATAGCAGGTAACCCCCATCCTCCAACCATCCTTTAGCGGCATCAATATACGCATTTGTCAACCTGTGCCCTTCCTCCAATTCAATAAAAGAGACATTGGCGCCCCACTCTCTCAACCGAGTAACGGATTTTTCCTGGGGTTCCGCCTGCACTGTGTCATCCCTGGTTCCGTGTAAAGCAAGCATATTCAGGTGCCGGTAGTGATGTTCTCGATCCTCAAACAGTTCCGTCTTCAACCGCCCCCCGATCATGACAAGTTCATTAACATGCATCCACCGGGACAGGGCAAAAAAACCGGCCAGATAGGCCCCCATGGAGTATCCGAATATGCATATGCGTGTAACCTCAATATGGTTCAGTATTTTGTCAACAACCTGTTGAACAAACTCTGAGCCAAGCTCCAGCGACTTGGCAAACTGCGCCTGTGTCCCGTCATACAGGTACCACGCGCGCCCCCAATCATCCACGGTGCGCTCTTTCGCCCTTTCGTAAATCGGGTATGGACCCTGAATAAAAAGATGGAATGCGTTGATCTTCAGCATTCCTTCAACCTGTTTCCTGAATGTGCCAATATTTTGTCCAAATCCATGCAGGTAGATGATCAGCGGCCTTGGCCCCTTCTCGCCAACTTCAATCAATTTGTAGGGAACCTCTATTTTGAATGACGCCTTTCCCGATGTCAGCACCTCTTTTTTCATTGTATTCAGCTTATGTTCAGCATTTCCACTTTGGCCAGGGTTATAGTTGTACAAAATCCTCTTGGATTACTCATCCTCCACTTCGCAGTCGCTGAATCAGGGCCTCAACTGAGGAAAGAGCAGGCGCATTGCCCACTTTCCAGATCAATTCTCCGTCTTTATTCAGGGCCCGCACCTTCCCTTCAGTATCAACTTCCTGCACGATGAAGCCCTCCCGTTCCAGGGCCCGGGTCGTCCAGTATTTTGACACCTCATCCCCACTCAGGGTAATCTGCCTTCCGCAATTTTGATGGATCTTAAATGAACCTGTTTTCCGGTCAAAATCAAAACTCTCCTGCTGGAAAACCTCTTCAAAGGACCCGTTTAGCACCAGATCCTCCGGGGTGCCGCAGCGGATATCGGTTTCCCGGTCCATAAGCCAAACCTGGTCCGATGCTTTCAGGGCAAGGTCGAGCTCGTGAGTCGACATCAGGATCGCCTTGCCGGTATCACGGGCCAGTTTTCGAAGCAGACGAATTATTTCCACCCGGTTGGGAAGGTCCAGGTGGGCGGTGGGTTCATCCAGCAATATAACCGGAGTATCCTGGGCCAGTGCCCGGGCAATCATCACCTTCTGGCGCTCTCCGTCGCTCAATTTCAGGATATCCCGCTCCACGAAGCGTTGCAATCCCGTTGCCTCGATGGCCCAGTGCACGATCTCCCGGTCCTCTTCCCTCAACTTTCCCATCATTCCGGTGTATGGAGACCGGCCGAACGCAATCAGGTTATAGACCGTCAGGTTGCCGATCCGGATTCGGTCGGTAAGAACGGTACTTACCTTTTTCGCTACCTCTTTCATTGGAAGGCTTGCGAGATCGCTCCCTTCCAGCAAGATTCTACCGTTCAGCGGACGCTGCATACGAGCCAGCGTTCGAATTAATGTTGACTTTCCCGATCCGTTTGGTCCCAAAAGCCCAACCAATTCTCCTTTTTTCAAGAAAAGATTGAGCTCCCCGGCCACCACGGCCGGTCTGTTTTTTCCTTTATAGCCGATCGACAACTTTCGGGTTGCCAGTATGTCATTTTTTACTGCCATCAGGAGAAAGAAGCTTGTAAATTCTTGCGCTGCACAATGACCCATACGACTACCGGGGAACCGACCAGCGAAGTTACGGCACTGATCGGGAGCGTTGTGCTGCTGCCGGGCACCTGGGCAATAATGTCGCAGGCCAGCATCAGTATTGCGCCCATAAGGAATGTACTGGGGATCAGCATGCGATGATCGTTTGTGCCCAGCAGGGAGCGGGTTAAATGGGGCACGGCAATTCCCACGAAACCGATGGGCCCACAAAATGCGGTGATGCTGCCTGCCAGCAAGCTGGTACTGATGATGATCCATATTCGGGATTGCTGGACGGCAATACCCATGCTCCGGGCATAGTTTTCCCCCAACAGCAGTCCATTAAGGGATTTTGAAAGCAGAAAAGCGATGCCGGTTCCAATGGTAATAATGACAAAGAGGATGGATATCTGGCTCATCGTAACGCCACCAAGACTGCCGAAGGTCCATATGAGGTAATCCTGTATCTGCTCCGGCTCGCTGAAATATTGCCAGATGCTGACCAGTGCAATAGTAATATTGGCGATCATGAGGCCGATAATCAGCAGGGTTACGTTGTCACGAATACGCACTGAAATAGCCAGTATGAGAAGCAGGACGGCAAAAGAACCCACACTTGCGGCAGCCGCGATTATCCAGCTGCCAACACTGCTGAGCTGTTGTATTGCAAAGATACTGGTGATGGTGCCTGTGGCCAGCATCACAACGGCCACCCCCAGGCTGGCTCCCGCCGTTATTCCCAGCACTGAGGGTCCCGCCAGCGGATTTCTGAACAGCGTCTGCATCAAAAGACCGCCGATTGAGAGTGCACTGCCAGCAAAAATCGCTGTCAATGCTCGGGGCAGGCGAATGTTCAATACAATCTTGGTCCACGATTCATGCGTTGCTCCCTCCCCCAGCAAGATAACGATAATCTCGTCAACCGGGATATCCACCGAGCCCAGTGCCAAGTTGACGAGAAAGAGCAGCACCACGCCCCCGGAAAGTCCTGCAAAATACCATCGGTTTGTCGTGCTTTGAGGTATCGACTCCGTATGTTTGCGTATTTCCTGCATTACTCAATTTTTTGATAATAATACAGGTGATGATCCGGCAGCAGGGATGGATGCATAATCTTAATCAGGTCGGC
The DNA here is from genome assembly GCF_043951865.1 of Halalkalibaculum sp. DA3122. Classification (NCBI taxonomy): domain Bacteria; kingdom Pseudomonadati; phylum Balneolota; class Balneolia; order Balneolales; family Balneolaceae; genus Halalkalibaculum; species Halalkalibaculum sp. DA3122. The sequence goes on along the minus strand of NZ_JBINJF010000016.1, from coordinate 84,714 downwards.
CAGTACAATGTGGGGACGCACCACCCCCGATTCCCAAAAATCATTCCCTCCGGTTTTACTCATCCGCCGGTTGTTGTTAAATATACGGCCGTTAGCAAACGATTTGAACTCCCTGAAACGGCTGTCATCGGCCAGGATATCCTCTTTTGTTCTTGCATTTCCCGGATTAAGCCAGATATCCGCGCGCAGCCCCGCTTCATACACCACTTCAAAATCCATTCTCAATCCCCCTGTTGAGGCCTTGTTGAACCAGGGATAATCGGCGCCGGCATCACGGAGAAACCGGGCGAAAAAACTATCTCCACCCGATACGAACCAAGCCCCTTTATAGGGCATGTTATTAATCACCAGCGGCTTCTCAGAAACATCTTCAACCTTCGCCTTGAGCTCCCGGTACCTTCTTTTCACCTTTTCAAAACGGCGATTGGCCAGGGCCTCCTTGTCAAGCAGGGCCGCCATCATTTTCACCCATTCAGCCTTTCCAAGCGGAGTATTTTCCAACCACTCCGAATTTACCAACACGTTAATGCCGGAATCCAGGAGTACCCGGAAATTGTCGTACTGCGACGCCTGCCCTCCGGAAATCATAACCAGGTCGGGATTCTGTGCAAGCGCCTGCTCTTTGTTAAGTTCGCCCCCCGGGTAGCCCTTGATATCTCCCTGCTGCAGGCCCCTGCGGATTTCTCTGTTGAATACGTAATCCGGCTGACTTACACCTTCAATTATGGAGTTGGCCCCGAGCATATCTGTTAGAGCGATGTGGGTGGTTGATGTGGCTATCATACTGCGAATCGGTATCTCGATAACCTGGGCGTCTCCTTCAAATTCGGGCAGGCTCGCCCCGCGGGGTATCAGCACGTAATGCAGGGTATCAGCCTGATCCTGGTATGGGTTCAGTATTTCGAGACGTTTGTAGCCTTCACGATAATGTATGTCAAATCCCCGTGCAAAATTGATTTCCACCTGCTCAGCAGGTTGATGGGCAACGGTGGTTACAGCAGGCTGAGGGGCTGTTTCAGGTGTATAATCCGCATCACTTTTTTTACAACTGCCCCAAAAAAGCAGGCAGATAATACCAACCAGGTGCGGTGGCAGATATGTATAATCAATCATAGGTACAGCTTTTCTCCCGAAAGCTTTTCCTTCATCAGCGTTGGCAGGTCTTCTGGCTTATCCCGATCCAGGCCTCCTTCCCATCCCAGCGTGCGGGGACAGTGGATATGTGCCTGTAACATCATCAACGGAATTCACAGCAGCGGGGACTGCTCCGGACTTCCAGCCCAATTATGGTTGGTCACCGGATTCCCTTTTCACACCCGCCAGTGGACGGGTGACCGACACTGAATCAGTATGTTAGCATTAGCGTGCTAATTATACAGGTATTCCAACTTTTAACCTAATCATTTGGCTTTTTGATTTTCAGGGAGAGGGCAAAACCTTCTGTTTTATCGGGATCGGGGCGTCCTGTCAAGCGGGAGTGCAACTCCCTGACCAACGACGAGCCGGGGATTTTGCGACCTTTTAAAAAAGCTGCAGCAGGTCAATATCTGGTTTCATTTTGTTCCTACAATCGTATTTTAGAGATCTATGCAAAACTGTTGTATTGGCCAATATCGTCAACTTCGCGAATTCGAAATCCTCATTTATGAGATATAAACTGCGGTTTCGAATCCCCTCAGGGGTTGATCTTGACCAACACTCCTGGTTTTCAAGGCCCTCTTTTACAACAAATTTTCACTACGGCTTTATTTATGGAACAACGTCTTATCTACTTGATTACCGGTATCTCCCTGGGATTTCTTCTCGCGTTCACCGCCCATTCGCTGTATCAACGCCCTATTACAAACGAGACGATAACCCATGCAGGAGAACTGATCGGCCTGACATTTACCAGCTCGGAAAAAGATTCGATGATCTCTCAGCTTGAAGGACTCAGAAAGAACTATCAAACCATCCGCGACTGGGAAATTGCAAATGAAGTTCCTCCGGCGCTTGATTTTAACCCGATCCCCAGAGGGAAAACGTTTGACCACGAACAACGTCCTGTTGAATGGGATATACCACCGGAGATCTCACTGCCTTCCGACAGTTCAGAACTCGCCTTTTATACTGTTGCAGAACTTTCTTCACTCATCAAAAACCGGAAGATATCCCCCTCTGAACTGACACGGTTCTTTCTTGATCGCCTCAAGACATACGGCGATACTCTGGAGGCTGTCGTCACATTAACGGAGGAACGTGCGCTCCGGCAGGCACGGCAACTGGATCAGGAGCTGGAAGACGGGTATTATCGCGGTCCACTGCACGGTATTCCGTACGGGTTAAAAGATCTTTTTGCTGTTAAAGGATACAAAACCACCTGGGGCGCCGAACCCTACAAAAATCAGCAAATCAGTGAGACAGCCACTGTTGTGAAAAAACTGGATGAAGCCGGTGCGGTGCTCGTAGCCAAAACCACGCTTGGTGCGCTGGCCTATGGCGACGTGTGGTTCGGGGGGATGACCCGCAATCCCTGGAATCTAAGGCAGGGATCCAGTGGGTCATCTGCTGGTTCCGCTGCGACAACTGCAGCGGGATTGGTGCCCTTTGCGCTCGGTACCGAAACCTGGGGCTCCATCGTCTCTCCCTCTACCCGAACAGGCACAACGGGCCTCAGACCCACCTATGGCCGGGTTAGCCGGCACGGAGCGATGGCTCTCAGCTGGAGCATGGACAAGGTGGGGCCGATAACCCGCAGCGCAGAAGACGCGGCCATTGTATTCCATGCGATTCACGGTCCCGGCGGCGATGACCAGACCGTAGTGGACCTTCCTTTTAATTATGACCAGGAGTTGGACCTCGACAAATTGACTATTGGCTACGTGGAGTCCTCGTTCGACCGAAATTATGCCAGTCAGAGCCAAGATAGCCTTACGCTGGAATCCCTAAGGAAGCTCGGGGTTAATTTAACATCCATAACCCTGCCCCGGCTGCCTGTATCTTCACTCAGCTTTATACTTAATGCCGAAGCTGCAGCCGCATTCGATCAGCTAACCCGTTCTGACCGCGATGACAAAATGGTCCGCCAAAGCCAGGAGGCCTGGCCGAACCTTTTCCGCTCATCCCGCTTCATTCCGGCAGTGGAATATATCCAGGCCAATCGAATCCGCCACCAACTCATCCAAAAGATGGATTCCCTGATGAGGCATGTGGATATATATGTGTCTCCTACCTTTGGTGACAACCTGCTGCTGACCAATCTCACGGGTCATCCGGCCGTCGTGCTGCCCAACGGGTTTACGGAAAACGGGGAACCGACCAGCATCACTTTTTCAGGAAATCTGTATGAGGAAGGAAAACTGCTGGAATTTGCCAACATTTTTCAGGAAGCCACAGGGTTCCACCGGCAGCATCCGAAACTGTTTAAAGGGAGATAATATAAGATTTCAGTTAACCTCTGGGATAGTACGTAAGCTACGAATAAAGGAACTCTACAATTCACCAGATACAAAACATACAAATGGTCCGACAGAAACAAGTGTATTCGGAATCCTGCCGTATTCGGTCCTCGGAAGTGTGCCCCGATGGAAAAGCCAAAATACAGGCTATTTGTGGCCTGTTGCAGGAGATTGCGGGCAACCACGCCCTGCAACTGAATTTCGATGTTACGCAGTTTCACAACGATAATCTGACATGGGTTCTCCATAGACTAGATCTCGAAATTGAACAGTATACCGAGTGGAGAGACCGGGTAACAGTACAAACATGGCCATCCGGGAGTGACAAGCTTCGGTCAACATTTCAAATACAGTTATTTTAAACCGATTAGTTTAACTGTTGCAAGCGGTAGCCACGTCCATTCTCTGGTCACCTTGTATTCAACCGCTATTAGCATCTATCAGCTCTTCATCCATAAAGGAGGATACCAAGCAATTTCAAGCGTAAACAGGATCACCACCTGGGAGCAAAACTGGGATTGACAAGGCGTTTAGACTTATTCAGATTATCAATCTTGTCAAAATCCTCATCTTCGAGATAAAAGTCGAAGATATCGATATTCGCCTCAAGGTGCTCACGGCTGGATGCTTTGGGGATGGCTACTACATTCTCCTGTTCTATTAGCCAGCGGAGGGCGATCTGGGCAGGACTTTTCTCATATTTTTTGGCCATCTGGATAAGATCCTCATCTTGTATGACATCTCCCTGAGCCAACGGGCTGTAGGCCGTCAGCAGAATATCCTTTTCAATGGCATAATCAAGCAGGTCCAGCTGATCCAGGTAGGGGTGGTATTCCACCTGATTGCAGAATATAGGGGCCCGAATATCATCATTTACCTTTTTAAGCAGATCCAACGGAAAGTTGCTTACTCCAATATTCACCGCCTTACCCTGATCCCGCAAAATCAGCATCGATTCGATCGTCTTTCTCAGATCGTACTGATCATTCGGCCAGTGAATAAGTAATAGATCTACATAGGGAGTATCCAGGTTTCGGAGGCTCTGTTCCGTAGACTGAAGGACATCCTCAGAATCAAGATTGGTGTGCCAAATTTTTGTGGTAAGAAAAATATCGTCGCGAGGCACGTTTGAAATTTTGAGTGCTTCTCCCACCTCGCGCTCATTTTTGTACATTTGTGCAGTATCAATATGACGATAGCCCAGATCAAGTGCCATCCTCACTACTTTAGCACATTCTCTGTCATGAAGCTTATGGGTACCTAACCCTATTTCCGGGACATCTATACCCTGAATAGTTTTATATTGCATATGGTTATTTAAATATACTCCTATGTTTTTCTTAAAAATCTATTTAGTAAACAGTCAAATTACCAGTAGGGTTTCAAGTAAAATATATTTTTGGGTAATAAAAAAGAAAAATTACGCTTTTTGCCGATCTCTTAACTTTTTTAATGCATACGCGCCGCCGGCAGCGGCCAGGATACCAAGCCCCCCGTCAACAGGTGCCTGACTGGGTTCCTCCGGAAGCACCGGAGCCGGCAGCGGCTGCTGAGCAATGGTGATATCTGCTATTGCAAGAAGTGAAACAAGGCCAATAACAAGTACGATTTCTATGCGTCTCATAAGTCTCCCTTTTTATTTGCGTGTTCCCGTTTATTCGAACGATACCCGAAAAAACTCTTGACTTCTCAGTTTATTTGATAAGCGTCATTTTGCGTATATATACTTTTCCCATCACTTCCAGCTGAGCGATATAGATTCCACTCGGCATGTCGGTTGCATTCCAACTTTCATTGTGTTCGCCTACCTCCCTGACCTCATCTACCAGAGTAGCCACCTTTTGTCCCACAATAGTATACACGTTCAAGGTTACGTGAGCTTGTTCCGTCAATTCAAAAGAGATAGTAGTGGCGGGGTTGAACGGATTGGGATAATTGGGATTCAGTTTTACCTGTTCCGGTATATCACTTGACGCATCCCGTTCGCTACCCGGTGCAGAAGTCTTGACTGTAAACCGGGGCTTCTCTTCCTGTTTGGCTTTTACCTCGGTAGCGGCCGGCAGGGAGTGCATCGCCTCACTCTTTTGGGCCGTAGTTGTCAGTTCTTTTTCACGCGCCTGATACGTAAAGCTGTAGGACTGGTGGACATTCATATCCACTTCCTGTCCTGTTATATTATCGACGAGAGTGAAACTCCAGTCATCAGGCAGATCCCGTTTCTGCCAACTCAGGTCAAACTCCCCCTGCATGCCCTGGGCTTCCAGCTGCAGGTCCACTGAGAGTTCACCTTCAAAGTTATACGGGCGTGAATCCTGTGCTTTGAGCGTTGTACTTAATCCCTCCTGATTTTCCTCCAAAGAAACAAATCCCACCAAGGCATAACGGGCCGTAAATGGCAGTAGTTTAGTCGCATCATACTGATCCCGTTCGTGCTCTGCATTTTCATGAAAATACAGCACGGCCGCTTTATCGGTCGTGGTAACCTGCTCCGAGGAGTTTTTGGCCTCCAACGTAAAAGCCAGGTAGCCACTTTTTGTATTTTCCTTATAAAATCGTCCCCCCGATGTTTTGGCCGAAAGGGGGAAATCAATGGATGTTGCATCATCGTTTTCAATAAAAAACCCCTGCCACGACTCCACTTTGTCATCATTTGTAGTGGTCAAAACATAAGATTCAGTATTATTGTCCCACACTTGACCGATCCCGCTTGCCAACGATCCTCCGTTGACCCAGGAACCTATGTCTGAAATATTGATCGCTGTTTCAAACGGGTTGCCCAGCAAATTCCACTTGTCGCCATCGGCGTGCAGAGGGACCCCGGTTAAATCTCCGGTATGTGTTTTCCCGGTCGAAGCATCCAGCGTAACAGGCAGATCGGAACTACCCGCTCGATCATTGTTGTAGAAATAGAGTATAAACCCCTTGCCGCTGGGCAAAGTCCCATCCAGGTTCCCTGGTGCCGTAAAACCGGATCCATCATAGCCGGTGAAAAAATTCTTCTCATGTCCATCGCCAAATCCTTGAATTGGGGCATCAATATCCGAAATCTTCATGCCGTCCCGCGGTGCCGAGAGCATTCTCCATCCTGCGGTTCCCTCAACGGTCAGGGAATTGGTAAAGCTGCTCCCGTCAATTCTTGTACCCGGGGAGAAATTAGTATCTGAAATGCCATCATGTTTAACAAAGCTACCCGATCCATCATGCTCTCTTACAAGTGAAGTTCCATCCCCTCCCTCACTTCCATAAGTATGAGAGTCAATTAAGTATCCACTCTTATTCTTTAAAACTACTCTATCACCCCCATTATTTAGGCGCAGGGAACTGGTTCCTTGTACAATTGAGTTACCAAAGTTTCCAGAAAAACCAGTACTACCAAAAGCAACTGCGGCACTATTAGCTTTCAATATAGTACCCGGCTCAAATGTAAATTGCACCTCATTTTCATCTGCAATTGTCCACCCGCTAATATCTACGGCTACTGGTTCATTATTGACAATTTCTACAAATTCATCATCATCAGTATCTATTTCATTGTCACCATCCGCATCCCCACCCGGATCCGCAAGGATCTCATTGATGACCACATCAGGCTGATCGTTGTCGTTGATGGTCAATTCGTAGGTTGCCGGCGTTCCCACTTTCGCACTCCCGGAAGTAGCTAGGTTGCCAAGCGTAAAGACGGCCGTTTCAGGTCCCTCAAAGTTGTTGTCGTCGCTGATCGTGAAGTTAACGGACTGGGTATCCCCGTCATCCGAGTCGGCAGGAAACGTAATGGTTTTGGTAACCGGTCCCGTAAAATCCTCCGCTACAGACGTGCTCAGGGTGGTCTGAAACGATATATCGGCCGTTACCTCGTGGCCGTCAGGCTTGGTAATCGATACGATTACCGAAAATGAGCCTGCATTCTCATCCAGGGAATTGCTGCTGGAGGTCAACTGTATCGTGGAATTCAGGTACTGTTCCGCATTGATGGCTCCGGGAGAAGCCTCGGCAGGTTCCTGCCAGGAAAAATCGCCGTATTGCAGTCCCGTACCGGTGAGTTGCAGTGAATGTGGGGGATCTTCAGGAGGCGGCGGTTCCTCATCCACGCCAATGTCAACGGAGGTGCTCCCATCCGCTGGTCCCCCGTCGGCCGTAAGAGTCCCCTCATAGCTTAAAAACTGGACCAGGCTGCCCTGGTAGCTTAATGCGATCGCCTCCTTGTCATTTTGTATGGAGGGAGGATACCAGGTATAGAAGGTGTAGTCTCGTTCACTGTCACCAACCGTAAAACTATCCAGGGTCTCACTATCAACGGGCTGGTCGTCGCTGCCATTATACAATGTTATCTCGAAATCGGAGAGGCTGTATGAATCCGGACTTTTGATGACAACCTCGATAAACTCCTCCGAATCTCCCCCCTCATTATCATAGTGAATTTCATTAATCCACGCATTGGGTTGCGCGTTGATGGTTGTCCCCGTCAGCGTCAAGACAAGTGGTACAAAAATAAGTAATATTTTATGTAAGAATTTTGATCGTATCTTTACATACATAGCCAAATAGCTTCTCTTAAAAATAGCTCTCTTTTTTTTATTTCCCGACGTCGGTAATTAAGCTATTCTTAAGATATAATTCAATAAAATTTTAACAATACCAATAAATCACTTTAATACTTGAAACAATTATTTCAAGTATTTTGATTATTAAAATATATTTTATCATTTAATTAAAGATCCCTGTTCTATCCCTGCTTTCGATTATATAACTGTTAACATCCGGAATCCCCTGCTTATTGTTTAGCCCCATATTTTCTGGGAAAGAAAAGCATAAAAAGAGCTTCGCAAACCTCTGATACCGTCCGGGTTTAGTCTTATAACTGTATCGGGAATGTAACGAGAAATGTTGTCAAATTCTTTCCCGGCCAGTATTATATTCAGTAAAAACAGATAGTTACTTCTATTTTTTACCAAATTCTCTTGAGCTATTTTTTTGAAGAATCTTATTTATCTCTGTGGAATCACTGTTAAGAGAGGGCGTTGGAAAGACCTCATTTCCTCGTTGCAAGGGAGTTGTACTCCCGTTTTAAAAGTCAAAACGATCGGTGGTACAACCACCTCCCAACAACATAGCAGGTTCTGCAAAGATCCCTGAGAGTATCTAATCATCAAAATGCATATCTCCAAGCAGTCCCTCTGTGTGGGCCACTGCTACAGATACTGCGGCATCCCCCGTGATGTTGACGGCGGTGCGGCACATATCCAGGATGCGATCTACGCCCAGAATAAGGGCTATGCCCTCCACCGGTACTTCAATCGCCTGCAAGACAATCACCAGCATGATGATACCCGCTCCGGGCACTCCCGCCGATCCCACAGAGGCCAGGGTGGCCGTCAGCACTATCGTTAGCTGCTGGGCAACAGAAAGATCCATTCCCAGTGCCTGGGCAATGAAGACCGCCGCTATCGCCTGGTACAGGCTGGTTCCGTCCATGTTGATAGTTGCACCGATCGGGAGTACAAAACTGGATACCTCCTCATCAACCCCTACATTTTTTTCGACCCGTTCCATGGTAACCGGTAGCGTGGCCGAACTGGAACTGGTACTGAATCCCAACAGCATTGCCGGCCGGATAGCCCGGAAAAAATCGCTCAATTTCATGTTGCTGAAAAACTTAAACAGGCTGGAATACACCAGCGTCAGGTGCAGCGTGAGTCCCAGCAAAACAGTAATGGTATACCACCCGAGCGCACCAAGCAGATCGAGGGCCCTGCCGAGATCGTCCCCCGCCAGGTCAACAATAACGCCCGCCATCAGGGCAAAAACGCCGTACGGGGCCGTCTTCATAATGAGGTCTACAATCTTTATGATGACTTCATTCAGCGCATCAAAAAAGTTAATCAGGATCTCTCCCTTTTGCAGCGGCAACTGGATAATACCGATTCCAAAAAGAATTGCTACAAAGACCACCTGCAGCATGCTGGAGTTATCGGAAGCCGCCGAAAAAAAGTTTTCGGGTACAATATCCACAAAAAAATCGAGGGGACTCCGCTCCATCACCTCCCGGGCGGATTCGCTGGAACCCTCCAGGTTTTGCTGGTATCCCTGCATCAGCTCGTTTTGTGTCTCCTTCGGCAGAAATTTACCGGGCTGTACCACATTGACGACCGTTAAACCGATCGTAATTGCCAGTACCGTGGTTACCATATAGAGCGCAACGGTCTTCCCCCCCATTCTCGAAAGCTTGGCGATATCATTGAGGCTGGTTACCCCAACAATAAGAGAGGCCAGCACAAGCGGAACCGCGATAAGCTTGAGCAGGTTGATAAAGATCGTTCCCACCGGGCTTATGTAATCCGTGGTAAAATCGGCAAGTCCTGTTACACTGGCGATGAGTCCCCATGCCAATCCCAGCAGCAGTCCGATAATAATTTGCCAGTGCAGTTGCTTATACCATACATTCATAATAATAGCAGTACGTTTATGATTACGGCTGTAAGTGAGCCAATACCGGTAGCAGCCCAGTTTACAAAATTATTGTCTATTCTCATCTGAAAGGGGGATTCATTTGTGTCGGAATCTTTCCGAACCTGTTGAAAGGTGGCTCCCAAATAAGAATCTGCGATATTTCCCAGAAATCCCGGCAGGAATACCGCCAGCAGGGCTACACCCCAGGTAATGGAGAAAAACAGGATTGAAGCAGCTGCAATCATCAGGCTTCCCAGTAATGCCGCAACGGTCCCCTGCAGGCTTATTCCGCCATCTGTGCCGGCTTTGACCCGCTTCAAATTGGTAATCAGGAAGGTGCTGCCACCAAACCTGTTGCTTCCCATTTCTGTAGCCCATGTATCTGCCGTAGCGGTAGCGATCGCCCCGGCCGCCCCAAAAAGAAACAGATCGGCCTTAAACACAAACCAACAGATAACGCACACGGCCACCCAGAAACCGTTGGCCCACACCTGGATCCCGTCTCTTCGTTTGCGCTCCGAAAAAGCCTGTGCCGTCGCTTCAATAACCACGATCGAATTCACTGAAAGAAGGGTGCTTGTTATAAAAAAAAGGAGTATCAGACCCGCCACAGTCCACCCTCCCAAACCAAAGGCGATGCCTCCAAAAACAGAAGCCGCCATCGCACCGTCAAGCGTCAGCCAGTTAAGGATGAATACCGCAAAGCTGAACAACAGCGCGGCCAGCAGGGCGATGATGATCTGGTATCGTTCGGGACTACCCGCTGACAGTACGAACAGAAAAATAAGAAGCAGCAGGAAAGCATAATTGATTAATCGATCCAACACTTACTCTGAACTGTCAGGCTTGCTTTTATCATGTTTCATGATGGCAAATATCACGGTAATATAGCCTGCCATAATAACAATGGGAGATACATAAAGTGAGATAAATCCCTGCACCTCATTTTCCAGGTACATGGCAGTGAAGCCCACCACGACCAGTAGAAAACCAATCACCAGGGTTTTGTAATTCCAGGATGAAAAGAACATCTCATCGCTGCCGGACCTTGTTCTCTGCTTTGCTACCATTTGACGTCTTGATCTGTTACAATTTTCTTGAGCCTTGAAAGTATCTAAATATGTGGAATTCCAAAAACGCCAGAAGCAATTCATTATTTCATCCCCTGCCCAGCCGCTGAATACAGCTTGTCGAAATTTCTATTTGAGGGCCCAAGAGACCGCTGTTTACATCCCGGCAATTAAATGGATAAAATACTTGCTTTTCCAGGATCTTTCCGTATCCTGAACTTGTTAAAAGAAAGTCAATAACACCCCGTTGAGGTGGGCGTTATTTCTTTGGCCAGAAGAAAGACAGTTCCGATATTACATCCATAATTTAACAGCCACCGGATCACAAATTTAGTGGACTTATAACTACGGCGTTTAAAACCGGGATTTATCCAGGTCAATTGTGACCCTCGGTTGGCAGTCACAATTGGAACAGCGGAATTTATAAACCTGCCGACGTTGGACAAAATAACCGGCTTTACCAGGTCTTCTGTTCAAGGATTGGCACACAAACTGCTCAAAAGGAACGCTTTTATGTTCTTCTGCCGAAAATTTAAAGATATAAATCACATACGGTGAACATCATATTAGCATCGGGAAGCCCCCGTCGAAAGAGGCTCCTGGAACAGCTTAACCTTGATTTTGAAGTGCAGGCCAGCAATGCCAGCGAGACCTATAATCCCGATCTGCCGCCGGAAGAGATCGTACAAAACCTGGCGTTGAGGAAGGCCCGGCAAGTGGCGGGAGAACACCGTGGATCAGACCAGCTGGTAATAGGGGCCGACACTATCGTGGTTTTTGGGCAATCCATCCTGGAAAAACCCGCAACGCTGCGCGAAGCTGAACAGATGCTGAGAACACTCAGTGGAAATACGCACCAGGTATTGACGGGGGTTGCGCTTGTAAAAACTTCATCTCCGGGTAACAAACAGGAGATTCTCACGTTTTTTCAATCGACCGATGTCGTTTTCGGCGAACTCGATGAAATTGAAATTCAACAATATGTGCAATCCGGCCTGCCGATGGACAAGGCCGGCGCTTATGGAATCCAGGATGAGGGAGGCTCCCTTTTTGTGAAGCGGATCAACGGCGACTACTACAATGTGGTGGGTTTTCCGCTACGTCTCTTTTATCAAAAGCTAAAGAAATTCGCACCCGAACTTCTCCACCCAGGATTAAACATTCCGCACTATGATTAAACAGCTTTGCACGTTCGGTTTTTCTATGGTTTTTTTGCTGGCTGTTACGGTACTTCCGCTGCAGGGCCAGAACAATCAGCAATACCACGTGGGTAACCAGCTGTTGCAACAGCAGAAATATGAACAGGCGTACCAGATCTTTGAAAAACTGCATCAACAAAACCCGGCCAACCCCTTGTTCCTGCAGAAAGCCACCGAATGCCTGATAAACCTCAAGCGCTATGAGGAAGCGATATCGATGGCCGAAAAAGCAATCGAACAGTCTGACTCCGACGGGCGGGCTTCGGTACGCCTGGCCGAGATTTACCACGTGAAGGGAGACACCGCGCGGGCGTTTTCAATCTGGGATCAAACCCTGGCTCAGCATTCGAATTTTCAAACCTACCTGGATGTGGCGCGGACCATGAGCGACCGCAGGGAGTTTGCCCGTGCAGTTGAAATATATGAACAGGCCCGAACCCGGTTTTCCAATACAACCCTTCTGGCCACCGAACTGGCCAACACCTACATGCAGGCCGCTCAGTACGAGAATGCCGTAAATGAATTTTTACAACTCGTTCGCGAGGAGCCGGACCGTATCGACTATGTGCAGCGCAGCCTGATCCGCTATGGCGATGAATACCTGCATGATATTGCCATCCTCGAAATTGAAGAGTTCCTCGACGACCTTTCGTTTGATCATCCCTCGCACCGGCACCTGCACCAGCTGCACCAGTGGCTGCTGCTGGAACGCAACTTATATGAACGGGCCGTTGCAGCCGCCAAAGCGTATGAACAGCAATCGGAAAATGTAACATACAGCCTGCTGGCACTTGGCAACAGGCTGATATCAGAACATGAATATGAGCTGGCTGAAGAGGCTTATCAATATTATATCAGGAATGATATAGTCTCAGCCAAATACCAGAGCATGGAACAGCTCTCGCAGGTATACCAGTCGTGGGCCGACTTTCTCTCTGAACACAATCTGGCACATGCCCGGCGCAGAGATTCCCTTTACCAGCAGTCGTTCGATATCCTCCAGCAGCTGCAGGCTGAAGCTCCCTATTATAACCAGATGGGGCGTGTGCGGCTGCGACAGGCGGAACTGGCGATCGACTACCTGCACGACGTAGAGCTGGCAAAAAAATATCTCACCAGAATTCAGAACCAAAGCAATGAGTCCAACTCCGCCCAGCAATTTTACGTGGAGGGCAGGATCAAGCTGTATGAACAGGATTATGCCCGCGCTCGCATCGCCTTTACACGAAGCAACAAACAGGAAGGCATCGGATCCCTGGCGGAAAAAACGCGCTATTACCTGGCTCTTACCGACTTTTACGCCGGTGACTACGAATTCGCCAAGATTCAGCTGAATTCACTGGAGAAGCAGACGACCTCGTATTACGCCAATGATGCAGTACAGCTCCGCATCTGGATTCAAAAAGGATTAAGTGCCGATAGTACGGGCTCTATCATTGAACCGTTTGCCCGCGGGATGGAACATTTCAACCAGGGGAAGCACCGTGAGGCGGTCAAGGCATTGAGCCCGATTATCTCCGCCAAGGCATACCACCCGCTGATGGATGAGGCGTTGCTGGAGCTCAGCAAACACATTACCCCCGACCTAACCTATCTCACTTATGCGGCCATCAGCAATTACCTGGATCGCTGGGGACAAGCCTCTGCCCTGCGCGAACGCCTGATGTGGGAAAAAGCCCGCATAGCCGACCAGGTTGTCACCAACAGGATACCAATCGATCAACCATCCGAGACCCCTTCCCCGGCCGGGGAGCTGTTTCCAGCAACTGCTGCTGAAGAGTTCTCCCTCCCCGAAAGCCAGCAACAGGTTCAGACTCTTTACGAAAATATTTTACTCGAATTCCCAAACGGTTTTTACGCCTCCTATGCACGTAATAGAATTCAAGAATTAAAAAATCCCCAAACCTGATTATGAAACGCACTCTTCTGCTATTGTTCGCCCTTACATTCGGTCTGGGCTCCGCGGTCGTTGCCCAGCAAAAAGTATTCATCCCAATGGATGCTTCCCAAACAAACCACTTAAAGGCCTATGGCGTCGTCTTCAACTACCTGAAAGACGGTAACTCGGTTCAATGGCTGCTGAACTACCAGGGCGGGAGTTTTGTAGCACCCTATTCCGACGAACTGATCCGCGAAACCCGGCTGAAAAACGTTAAAACCCGCACCATAGGAGCAGCCGAAGCTTCCAGGATAATTGCGGACGTGGAGCAGCCTCAGGCAAATACATCCGTAGTACAGCTAGACAAGGCTCCGGAAATTGCCGTTTACACCCCAAAACAGGCCCTCCCCTGGGACGATGCCGTAACACTTGCACTGGAATATGCGGAGGTGGATTACGACAAAATATGGGACCCCGAGGTGCTGAACGGGAAGCTCTCGGAATACGACTGGCTGCACATGCATCACGAAGATTTTACAGGGCAATACGGCAAATTCTGGGTCTCCTACCGCAACCATCCCTGGTATATCACTCAGGTTAACCAGATGGAACAAATGGCCAGAGAGATGGGCTACAACAAGGTGAGCAACGAAAAGAAAGCGGTGGCCCGCGAGATCAAGGAATATGTGGGAAACGGCGGGTTCCTTTTTTCCATGTGCTCCGGTACCGATACGTTTGATATCGCTCTGGCCGCTGAAGGCGTAGATATTGCACCCACCCCCTTTGACGGGGATCCGGCCGATCCCAATGCCCAGGAAATGCTGGATTACTCCAAAACGCTTGCATTTACCGATTTCACGATCAGCCTTGATCCCACGGAATATGAACACGCCAATATTGATGTGCCGGTACAGCTGAACGAGGTGGATCAAAAGCTCGATTTCTTTACCCTGTTTGAATTTTCAGCAAAATGGGACCCGGTACCCACCATGCTTACCCAGAATCACGTGAGCAGCATTAAGGGATTTTACGGGCAGACCACCGCTTTTCAAAAAGACAAGATTAAAGAGTCGGTGGTAATACTCGGGGAAAGTCCGGGGCGCGATATGGTGAAATATATTCATGGAAATTACGGTCGCGGCACCTTTACCTTTTACGCCGGACATGATCCCGAAGATTACACCCACCGCGTGGATGATCCGCCGACCGACCTGAGTCTGCATCCCAGCAGCCCGGGTTACCGTCTGATTCTCAATAATATCCTCTTTCCCGCCGCCACAAAGAAAAAACGGAAAACCTGATTATCTGTTACAGGTTAAAAGTTGAAGGTTACAGGTTGAAGGATGTTTGACACAGTTGCAACCTATAATCTTCAACCTGTAACCTTCAACCTTCAACCCGTACGAGTTTGTAATGATTGAGGCATCGAAAAACTTTAACGATCTTGTTGAAATTATTGAAATTCTCAGGAAAGAGTGTCCCTGGGACCGTAAACAGACCCACCAGAGCATAAAAGACAACCTTATTGAGGAAGCCTATGAGGCGGTAGAAGCGATCGACCGAAATGATCTTGAGGAACTCAAAAAAGAGCTCGGCGATCTGCTGCTTCACGTGATATTCCACAGCACCATGGCCTCGGAAACCGATTCATTTTCGATCGAAGATGTGATCTTGTCAATCCAGCAGAAGTTAATTCAGCGTCATCCGCATGTGTTTGGGGATGAAGTCGTACGTGATGAACAGCAGGTCGCGGAAAACTGGGAGACCATCAAGATGAAAGAAGGCAGAACCTCGGTGTTGGAGGGCGTTCCGAATCATCTGCCCGCCTTGATCAAAGCCCAACGCATGCAGGAGAAAGCCGCAAATGTGGGCTTCGACTGGCCGGAAGCAGAGCAGGTGCTGGACAAGGTAAAAGAGGAGCTGGATGAGCTGAAGGAAGCGCTTGAAAACCAAGACCGGGAAGAGTGCCGGAACGAGTTTGGGGACCTGCTGTTTTCGCTCGTCAACCTCGGGCGATTTTATGAGCTAGATGCAGAAGATTCTCTCCGGATAACGAATCGAAAATTTGAACAGCGATTTCGCTTCGTGGAAGAAAAGTTAGACAAAGAGGGACTTGAGATCAACAAAGCTACATTAGAACAGATGGATGCCTACTGGGAAGAGGCTAAATCCAGCGAATAACCTTTCATACATTCTTCAATTTTGTTCAATACATTGCAAACGTTCATAACTTCCTGAATGTTTGAAGAGTAGCAAATGGAAGTAGCTAAAGCATTTACGTAAGTTAGGACCTGATATTTTATCGCTTCCATATTATATTGGACCGAATTTTATAACCGATAAAACCAATTTAAAACCGGAGAACAGGCATGGCCGAGAGTGTAAAAACAGAGATTGATTTAAGTCAGTATCCTCACATTAACAAGGGGCTGGATGGTATCATCGCATTTAGCTCCCGGAAAAGTTTTATTGATGGACAGAAAGGTGAGCTTATCTACGACGGGTACAGCATAGAAACACTGGCTGAAAATGCCACCTTTGAAGAGGTCTGTTTTTTGCTCTGGCACGACCGTTTGCCGAACCAACAAGAGCTCGATGAGCTCAACAAAAAAATGCAGAAAGCGCGCTCCCTCCCCGAACCGGTGCTCCAGTATATCCGCAATACTTCAGCCTCGGCGGAACCGATGTCGGTGCTCCGCACCGGCGTGTCTATGCTGGGTGACTTTTATGAAACGGGGAAAAAAAACGGCCCCGACGGCTGGGTTGACAAAGCGATTACAATCGCTGCCAAAATGCCCACGATTATTGCGGCTTTTGATCGAATAAGAAATGACAAAGAACCGGTCTCGCCGCTGAGCGACAAGAATACCGCCCACAACTTTCTCTACATGCTCAATGGCGAACATCCGGGTGAACAGGCTGCCAAGACCATGGATCTCTGCCTGATACTCCATGCCGAACACGGCATGAACGCCTCCACCTTCACCAGCCGTACCATTTGTGCCACCGAATCGGATATGTTTTCTGCCATTACCGGGGCGATCGGTGCGCTGAAAGGTCCTCTTCACGGGGGAGCCAACCAGGCGGTTATGAATATGCTGCTTGAAATTGAGGAACAAGATGCCGACCCGGTTGAGTTTGTCAAGGAGCGACTCGCCAACAAGGAAAAAATAATGGGTTTTGGTCACCGCGTATACAAAACTATGGACCCGCGGGCCAGAATCCTGCGCAGCATGTCTAAACAGCTTTCGGAGGAAACGGGTCATGTTGAGCTCTACAACTGGTCGGAGGCGATCCTCGAAACAATGAAAAGTGAGAAAAATATCGACCCCAATGTCGACTTTTTCTCCGCTACAGTCTACTACTCGATGGGGATCAAGCCTGACCTTTACACCTGTATCTTTTCCATGAGCCGAGTTTCCGGATGGACCGGCCACTATATTGAACAGGCTGAAAACAACCGGTTGATTCGCCCAAGAGCACTGTACATCGGAGAAAAAAACCAGGATTGGGTACCGGTTGAGGAGCGATAGTTCTTTAGCACTTCTTAACGTTTTACAAAGCTCGTGCCTTTTGAAGGTGCGGGCTTTTTTACTATAAAGACGAGCCGGGAGTAACGAATGAAAAGGTGATACTTCCTTATCTATTACTCGTTAGAGGGTTTTGCAAAGGTTCACTCGTTACTTATCACTTTTTACTATCTAACCCCCAAAAACTTATGCGTCTGCAGGCTAATGCCCCATTTGGGATTTTTTTTGACGTAATCCACAATAAGCTCCATTGAGGAGGGCGTATCCCATTCGGGTTGCAGCAGGAGTGTGGTGTCATCTGGGCATTTATCGGCATTTTTTTCCGCCCATTCAATATCTTTCTGCCTGAGCACCACGACTTTAAGTTCATCCACGTAGGGAAAAATCTCTTCGACCGGCTCTTTAAACCGTTTGGGAGAAAGCGTGATCCAGTCAAGATACCCGGAGAGTGGTGAAGAACCACTGGTTTCGATATGGACGCTGAGCCCCGCTTCCCTGAGCCTGTAGGTAAGTGGATCGAGGTTATGCAACAGTGGCTCGCCTCCCGTTATGACCGCCATCGGGGCGCCACTCTCCCTGGCCCGGCGTACAATCTCTTCCACCGCTACCCGGGGATGCGCATCCTCATCCCAGCTCTCCTTGACATCGCACCACCAGCAGTTGACATCACAACCGGCCGTTCGTATGAAGTAGGCGGCCTTTCCCGTATGGGCTCCCTCACCCTGGATGGTATAGAAATCCTCCATCAAAGGGTATTCCTCCTCTCCGAAGGATTCCGCATTCAGTAGATCGTCTGCTATTTCTGTAGAAGTAAACATTGCTAGTCTTCGGTGTATTCAACCCAGCTGTCTTCAGTTTCCCAAACCGTAACCGTCAGTCTTATATTATCCGGAATGCGCTTGCTGGTTTCCTGGTGAATAAATTCCGCTATGCGTTCAGCGGTGGTCGCGCAGGGCAGCTCCTCGTTCAGGAGACTGTGATCCAATCCTCCTTTTTCAGCCCCTTTCGAGGCCCATTTTAGTTCCCGGAAATCGCATACCATGTCCGGAGAATCCAAATATTTTGAGGGATTCAGCTCGCTTGACTCCGCTCTCATCTGCACCCGATAGGAATGGCCGTGCATGCGACCGCATTTCCCGTCGTATCCTTCAATAAAATGGGCGGCGTCGAACGTAAATTCCGTATGAAGTTTCCATGTTGGCATAACCCCTCAAAATAAAATAAAAATGAGGTTTGCCCAATAGACAAACCTCATAAAATTTTCCCCGTGATGTACGGTAATTTCTCAGGTTGACCGCATGTAAAACAGCTCTAACGCGCCCGTTTAATGGAGCAACCCAGCGACTGCGAACTCCTGGTCGAAATTTCTTCTCCGGCCGCCAGTTCATTAATTGCATCACGCAGGTAGTGCCGGCTCACCTCCTCCGCCGACTTGGCATTGTCGTCGATAGCCCCCTTGTATACGAGCTCCAGGTCGGAGTTAAAAAGGAATACGTGGGGTGTTTTGCTGGCCCCGAACGCATCGGCCAGCCTGTTGCTTTCATCCAGCGCATAGGGGAACTGGTAGTTCATCTCTTGCGCACGCTGCTTCATATCTTTAAATCCATCCCCCCTGTCGCGGTAAGTCGTATTCGGGTTTAATGCGATCATCCCGATCCCTTTCTCCGCTGCGAGGTTGGCAATCGGGTTGTACCGATCCTCCCACGCTTCTACCCACGGACAGGTATTACAGCTGAAAATAACCAGCAGTCCGTTTTCCTGAGCCACCCCGGCAAGGGTCAGCATTTCACCTGATACATCTTTTACCTCGGTCTCCGTCATCGGGGCCTGGCTGCCGAGCTCAAGCTCCTCGACGGGGGCAGTATCGGCGGGATAAAAAGCCCACGCTGTAATTCCGATAAGCAAGCTCAATAACGCGGTAGTTGTCAAGGTTCTTTTCTTCATGATTTTTAAGGATTTATGGCTTGTTTGACATTCGTTTCAAATGTAGAAAAATCAGCTTTGTTTTCCCAACTTGCCACCAGGTTACCGCTGGCGTCAAGAATCTTTGTAAACGGCATTGCGCCGGACCACTTGTCAGAGATCGCATTGATAAACGCCTCGTCACCGCCTGTTTTAAAATAGGTCGTCCAGTCTACCCCCTGCTCGCGCAGGAACCGGAGGGCATCTTCCTTTTTAAAATCCGCAGAAACAAAAATAACCTGCAGTTTTTCTACATATTTCCGCTGCAGTTTTATGATGTGAGGAAATTCCTCAACGCAGGGGCCGCACCACGTCGCCCACATATTTACCAACACGGCTTTCTCTCCCTGGTAGGAGTCGACCAGCTCCTGCAGTTCCTCCCCGTTAATATCTTTTATCAGCTGCGCGTCTGGTACCTGCTGCGCCCGCAGCTCTCCCTCCAGGAATACGAAACAGAAAATTAAAGATGCCAACACAGCTTGAAACACAATTTTTTCACTCATGCGAAGTCTGATTAGATTCGGTTTTCATCTCTTCCGGATTCCAAAAATGCTGCTCAATATCAACGGTGTATTCTGCAACAAATGTCACATTTTCCTGCCGGAGCCGCTCGCGCATCGTATCGCCGGGAAAATGCCCCCGTCCAGTGAGCTCTCCCAGCCGGTTCAGTACACGATGGGCCGGAATTTCCGCTTCGGCGGCATTATTCAGGGCATATCCAACCATCCGCGCCCCGGAGGCCACACCCAGATACGAAGCTATAGCCCCGTAGGTGGTCACTTTACCTTTTGGGATCTGCTCCACCACCTCATAAACACGGTCATAAAAATCTTTGCGGTTAGCATCAGAATATTTCACGGTACTCAATCCTTCAGCAACTTCGTTATTTGTACGACTTCCTCATCGGTAATCCCCTCTTTTTGTCTTGCCAGAGCTACCGTTTCCAACCCGAGTCGTTTGTATAACGAGGCAAGATGCTCATTTTGTTCCAGCAGTTGCACATGCTTTTTCACCGTCTTCAGGTCTCCCCTGGCAATGGGACCGCTCAGCACCGAAGACAACTTTTCGGCAGACGCATTTTCGGCGGTTGTACGCACAAGCGCGTGCAGGGCTTTACGTGCCTCCCATGGATCGACTCCTCCCAGCCCGGCAATCTCTCCGGAAAGGTGCACCAGCGTAATGAGGTAGTTCGATGCCATCACGGCCGCGGCGTGCAGGTACGATTTGGCCTCCGGCGTTACATGAAGTGGATGCGCTCCCAGGCGGGAAACCACCAGCTCCAGCTGATCAACCGCTCCCGCCTGTCCTTCCAGGCTAATATAGATGTCCCCGAAAATACCGGGTGCAGAGGTTGGATTGAAAGTCTGCAGCGGGTGAAATGCAGCAATTTCTGCTCCGGCGCCACTCAGGGGTTCCAGTATTTCCGATGATTCGTTTCCGGAGCAGTGCGCAATCGTACACGAAGAGAGGTCCCACAGTTGACCTGCCAGTTGACCTGTCACAGCTCCAATCGCATCGTCAGCAACCGTTATAAATGTGAGTTCCCCCAAATCCCCGGCAGATTCCGGGATTGAGCCGACGATGCCGGCATTGAGCTCACTCCCCAGGTCTTCCGCTTTTGATACCGTCCGATTAAATAGGCTGTAGATTTTATACCCCTGCAGCTCGAGTGCCCGGGCCAGCGTCTTTCCCAGCGCCCCGATTCCAATGATCGATACCGTTTTTCCCATACTGTGAAGATTATATTTTAAGTATCAGACATTCAATTTCAGGTGATTTCTTACACCACCAGGTGGTCCATTATGGAAACTGAACAAATTCGAGACGGAAGTTGATCCCTCATAAATGAGGATTTGATTTAAAATAACGGGAGAAACGGAGATTCGGCAGAGCTCTCTTCATAGAAAATAGACCGCCTGTTTTGGCTCTATCCCCGGCTGTAATACGCCACCGCCACCCAGTGGTTGCGATGCCGTAAGCTACAAATTATCGCCGTTTTATCATCAGCAAAAAAGCCGGTAAACAGCCGGTCACTCTCCACCTGTAATTTCAATTTATTCAAGTTGGTGCGCAGCCCTTTTCCCTCGAGCTTTACCATCGCTTCTTTTAGCGTCCAGATCCGCACAATCGGCTGATCGGCCAGCAAAGCGCGCTCTTCATCATGCAGAATCCGCCTCCTCAACCGTTCTGCCACCGTACGTCCGACCGGCTCAATATCCACCCCTACCGGGAGAGTGGGCGATATTCCGCACACCACCTTTTCCGAGGTATGAGCCAAACTGAGGTGATAGCGGGCATTGCTGTATATCCCAAACGGTTTACCAAACCCATCCTTCTGTATTTCAAAAACGGTTTGATCCAGCCCCATCTCTCCGACCAGCTCTTTTATCAGGCCCCGCGTGGTAAGGAACTCATTACGGCGGCGCTGGTGACTGATCTGCCGGTATTCCTCCCGTTCGGCCGGGGACAACAAGCCAGCGGAGTATTGCCGGCCAATCGCTCCCATCGCTACATGCAAATCTTCCGGTAATAGAGATCGGTACAGAGCTGTTATATTTTCCAAACTTATACCTCTGATTAATGAATCCTTGGTTGAAAGTCTCACTACGCTGGTTGAAAACCAACATCAAAGTTCTCGAAAAATCCGGGCTATATCTGCCGACCATCCATGCCAGCTTGAATCGTAATGTTACAGGGGATTGAAAGTCAGGTTCCAGAACCAGATAATAACGGCTAAAATTATGAGCAAGACCAACCATATGGCGATAGCCGTACGAGCCGCCTTTTTGGCTTTCTGAGCATCCCACCAGGTTCGGGGCCGAACGCCCTGCATCAAGAAGGTAAGGATACCGGCCAGGTTGATGCAGATCAGGTTGGTAAACGTGAGAATCATGGATCCGACCGCCAAGCCGGTATATCCAGCCCCAAGAAGCAGTCCCACGTTAACCAGCGGCGGCAACAGGGCAACCGCCACCATTACTCCCACGATCGCTGCCGGCACGCCACGGGTGAACGCAAGTACGCCAGCACTTCCTGCCGCCAGGGCGATGCTGATATCTCCCATACTAACGTTTGTTTTATTGATGAGTTGCTGGGAATTCAGGTCCACTTCCATAAGTAATCCCATCAATAAAGCCACCGCCAAAGATGAAAACACGCCCACCGCATTGGCCTTCAGCGACCGCCAGCCCAGTTTCAGGTCGCCCAGCGTAGCAGCCAGCGCCATTGAAACATTGGGACCGAGCAGCGGGGCGATCACCATGGCGCCGATGATAACGGCGACATCATCGCGAACCAATCCCACTCCCGCCACAATCGTCGACAAAATAACCATTCCGATATACACCCAGTTCAGATCGCTTCCGCTGGATACATCCGCATAGAGCTCTTCCCTGCTTATTCGACCCAAGTCGCTTTTCGAGGAGTCGTTCTCGCCGTTCGTGTCATCCGCCGTTTCATCTTCCTGGTCAACCTCCGGCTGCGGTACCGTCGCCTCAACAGAAAAAAGCATGATTCGGAATCCGTCGGCACTGGAAAACTTCTGGGTCAGCCGGTCGGAAAGCGCTTCCGTTCGATTGGTGTTAATCAATACGCGCAGGATGGAACAGCTGTCATCCAGGGTATCGGTCCATACTCCCAGTACCTGCTCCTGTTCCACAACCTTCCGCGCCTCCCTGATCGTATCCGGGGGTGCCATCAGCTCGAGCATTCTATAATCCATCAGCGAAAATCTTGGTGACTGTTCGGTGACAGAGTACAAAGGAAATGAATAAGAAAAAAGGATAAACTCGCCCCTGGCTCATCCCTGCTGGTAAGTGAAGTTATTAAAATATCAGGATGGAACATGATCAAGTTTCCATCTAGGAATATGCAGGCTGGATTTCCCAAATCGATATACTCATCTGTCAAATAAATTCCCTATTTTGCGCGACTATCAAAGAGTCACAAATTTAAAACAATTTTACAGATACCCTGATGAGCAACGCCGATTCAACTGTCAGCGAACAACATGAAATTCGACTGGAAAAACTGGACCAGCTCCGGGCCATGGATGTCGACCCCTACCCCTATGAATTTGACGTAACCCACACCAGCCGGCAGATCCTGGAAAATCCCAAATTAATGCGCCAGGACGGGCAGGATGAAGAAGAGCTGGAGCGCGTTTCCATCGCCGGGCGAATCATGACCCGCCGTATCATGGGGAAATCGACCTTCTTTAACCTGCAGGATTCTGCCGGGGAGATCCAGGTGTACATCCGTCGCGACGATGTGGGCAAAGAAAATTACAACACCGTTTTCAAAAAGCTGACTGACATCGGGGATATCGTCGGTATCAAAGGCTTTGTCTTTGAAACAGGTACCGGAGAAACCACCGTACACGCCGAAGAGTTTGTGCTGCTCAGCAAAGCCCTGCGCCCGATTCCGATCCCCAAAGAGGTGGAAACCGACGAGGGTAAAACGAAGGTGTACGATGCGTTTACCGACAAGGAGCAACGGTATCGGCAGCGGTATCTAGACCTGATTGTAAACCCGGAAGTGCGGGAGACCTTCCGCAAGCGGACCGAGATGGTACAGGCGATGCGCACCATCATGAATGAGCGGGGTTACCTGGAGGTGGAAACCCCGATCCTTCAGCCGATCTACGGCGGTGCCACAGCCCGGCCTTTCGAAACGCACCACAACGCGCTGGACATGAAGCTCTACCTGCGTATCGCGAATGAACTTTACCTGAAGCGACTGATCGTGGGCGGGTATGACGGGGTGTATGAGTTTTCAAAAGATTTCCGCAATGAGGGCCTTTCGCGCTTTCACAATCCCGAATTCACCCAGGTTGAGCTGTATGTGGCCTACAAGGATTACCACTGGATGATGGATTTCACCGAAGAGCTGCTCGAAAAGGTGGCCATTGAGCTGCACGGCTCTACAAAAGTGACGGTGGGCGGAAACGAGGTCGACTTCAAACGTCCCTGGCCCCGCATCCCGATGCTGGAGGCGATCGAAGAAGCAACCGGCTACGACCTCTATCAAAAGGAGCTCAATGAGCTGCAGGAGATCGCCGAAGAGCTCAATATTGAACTGGAGGAAGGAACCGGGAAAGGGAAAATTATCGATGAAATTTTTGGTGAATTTGTTGAGCCGAACCTTATACAACCGACCTTTATCACCGATTACCCGGTGGAAATGAGTCCTTTGGCCAAGAAGCACCGTACAAAGGAGGGACTGGTGGAACGGTTTGAGTGTATTTGCAACGGCAAGGAGATCGCCAACGCCTTCACCGAGCTCAATGATCCCGTAGACCAGCGACAGCGGTTTGAAGAGCAGCTCAGGCTTCGGGCTCAGGGCGATGAGGAAGCGATTGAAGAGCTGGACGAGGACTTCCTGCGGGCACTGGAGTATGGCATGCCGCCGACGGCCGGGCTCGGTATCGGCATCGACCGGCTGGCGATGATTATGACCGACTCGGACTCCATTCGAGACGTACTCTTCTTCCCGCAGATGAAACCGGAAAAAGATTAGTTATTTGTTCTTGGTTGAATAGTTATTAGTATCACATCTTCCAATGATGCTCTACTTTTTGAAAACTTCATCTGAATTTTCAACTTCTCAATATCCCAGATAACGAATAGGGACCTTTGCGGAATATACTATGTTATTGGGAGGTGGTTGTACCACCGACCGTATTGATCTTTAACCGGGAGTACAACTCCCTCAAAAAGAGGAAGTTAGGTTTGCAAAGTCCTCTGATAACGAAAAACCGATAACAAAATGAACTTTGAGTGGTATTTGGCCCTTCGGTATTTCAGGGGAAAGCGGAAAGGATCCCGCTTTCTCTCTTTTATCAAAACCATGGCCATTACCGGGGTGGCCGTCGGTTCTGCCGGACTGTTGATCGCTCTCTCCATCGTTCATGGATTTAAGTCGGTTATCAATGACAAAATACTTGGATTCGCACCCCATATTACGATAACCACCTTCTCCGACGACCCGATCTACCGCGCTGACACCCTCCTGACGACGCTCCAGAAGTATCCCCAAATAGACAAGGCACAGGCGGTGGTCTCCGGACAGGCGATGATACAGTCGCCGGAGGAAATTAGCGGCATTCTCATGAAAGGGGTGGACCGCGGGGGAGATATCTCCGACATGCGCTCCTACATCAGCCGGGGTGCCTATGACCTGGAGGTCGATTCCACGGGAATGCCGGGCATCATCCTGGGCGCCGAGCTGGCCCGGAACCTGCAAACGGATGTGGGGTCCGTACTCACCTCCTATACCATTGATGGAATACCCACGCCTCTCAATTCACCTGATATCCAGCAGTTCAGGGTCTCCGGCATCTACCAGACCGGCATCGACCGGTTTGACGATGTCTTCGCGATGGTAGATCGCGAGTACGCGCGGTCGCTATTTAAAATATCCGGAAGGGAGGCGACCTCTGTAGAGATAAAATTAAAGAGCGCCGATCAAATTCAGGTGTTCGACGCCCAGCTGACCTCCGATATGCCATTTCCCTATTTTACGGAAACCATCTACGACCGGTACGGCAATATTTTTGCCTGGGTAGACCTGCAGGAATCCACCATTCCTTTTGTGATCAGCGTGATGATTATCGTGGCGGCGTTTAACCTGATCGGCACCATCCTGATGATGGTACTGGAACGCACCAAAGATATCGGTATCCTCAAAACGATCGGGGCACCCGACGGCAGCGTCAAATGGGTGTTTCTGCTGGAAGGGTTCTTTGTGGCTGCGGTGGGACTCCTGATCGGCATCGCTCTGGCCCTGTTATTTGTGTGGCTGCAGTCGACCTGGCATATCATCCCGCTTTCTGAACAAAACTATTACATGGCCTACGCCCCGGTGGAACCGCACGGGCTGGATTTTGTGATCGTCTCCCTGGTTACTTTTCTGCTGTGCGGGCTGGCATCGTGGCTCCCCTCGAGAGTGGCGGCCAAAACCGATCCGCTTAAGGTTATCGCTTTTGGTCGTTGAGCCCGATCGGGATCTCACAGTACTGCCGGACCTTGTTGCTCCGAGCTATTGTCAATCATATAGTATCACCAAATGTCCTACAACCAAAAGCTGGAAGACCGCATTGATCACTACCTGATCGAAAATGAACGCCTGGTCAAAAATAAAAATCTCGGCTGGGTGGGATGGCTCCTGAATGGCAATCTCTGCTTTGGCATCTTCGATGATTTGCTCATCGTGCGCCTGAGTGATTCCCTGGGTAATACCCTGGCGGAAAAACCGGGTATAGAACATTTTCGGCAGGCCGACCATACCGAAGGAAAGATACTTTCAGTGGTTTCAGGGATCTATGAACACAGGAAAGCACTCCATAAATTTATTACGCAAAGTATTGAATTTACTGCCACCCTGCCTCCCAAAGAATCTGACCAGTGGACCAATCCTCTCGAATAACACCGATAGCGTGAGTCCGTCTTACACTGCTGTTTAATTCCATTTGAGAATTTAAAAACATCTCAAATCAACGGTTGAGGAATTTCCTGTAAAATCTTCATCTATGAAGGATAAACTGCGATTTCGAATGCGCTCAGGGACTGCCAGTTGATAGAATACTCTATAAATCATTGAGCAGTTTAACGGCCTTTGCCACGCTCTGTTGCGGGCTCCCACATTCGCCTTTTCCCCGCCGGGGTCACCGCCGCTGCGCATAAAAGCGTGTCCCGCCCCTTCGTAGATTTCATAGTTATATGGGATTCCCGCTTTTTGCATCATCCGCACCGTTTCGGAAATGGTCGCATTCACACGCTGATCATCTCCGCCGTAGAACTTTACAGGAATTCTCTTTTGCAAACAGCCTCTCAGTCCTTTTGGACATCAAGCAGATTTTTACAAGGTGAAGCAAACCCGGATTCCTATTTTACACTGGTATTTGCGCTCCGCGCCTGTTACTTTTGGAACCGAAACACGGAACAGGCAATAGCTTTACCAAGGGTTGCTTGTTTCCGAACGAAATTAAAATCAGGTATTGACAAACTCTGTATTCCATGGCTGACATCCGAAACGACTGGACCAAAGAACAGATCACTGAAATTTACAACACGCCACTTATGGAGCTGGTGTACCAGGCGGCAACAGTGCATCGCGAACATCACGCAACCGGAGAGGTGCAGGTATGTACCCTTCTCTCCATCAAGACCGGCGGATGCCCCGAAGACTGCGCCTACTGTCCCCAAAGCGCTCACCACAGCACCGATGTTGAAGCCGAGCCGATGCTGGACCGCGAAGAAATTCTGGGGGCCGCTCGCAAAGCCAAAGAATCCGGGAGTACCCGGTTCTGCATGGGAGCTGCATGGCGTTGTGCTCGCGACAACAAGGATTTTGAAAAAGTACTCGATATGGTGCAACAGATTACCGACATGGACATGGAGGTCTGCTGCACGCTCGGTATGCTGACGGACGAGCAGGCCCGGAAGCTGAAAGATGCCGGGCTCTATGCCTATAACCACAACCTGGACAGCAGTGAAGATTTTTACAATCGAATCATCTCAACCCGTTCATACCAAGATCGGCTGGATACACTCCAAAAAGTCCGAAATAATGATATCAGCGTATGCTGTGGCGGAATTATCGGTATGGGGGAAACCGATGAAGATCGAATTGAGCTGATACACAATCTCTCAACCATGCCGCAACACCCGGAGTCTGTACCGATAAACGCCCTGCTTCCTGTTGACGGCACCCCGCTGGAGACCCAGGAACAGGTGCCCTGGCACGAAATGGCCCGGATGATTGCCACAGCCCGAATCACGATGCCTGACTCCATGGTGCGTCTTTCCGCCGGCCGGGTAAACATGAGCATGCAGGAACAGGCGTTCTGCTTTATGGCCGGCGCCAACTCCATCTTTACCGGTGAAAAACTGCTGACTACCGACAACAACGACCTCTCTGAAGATCAACAGATGTTCGACATCCTGGGGATAACCCCAAGAAAAGCGTTCAAAGACGCCCGGGAGGAGCACCTCCCCGAAAGCATCGAAGCGGCAGAGTAGACGGCATCAAATTCGAATCCCAACAATCTGATTAACCCTGCTCCAACTTCCTTTTTGTTGGAAGGTAGTTGTACCACCGACCTTGTTGACCTTTTAAACGGAAGGAAAACTCCACCAGAACGAGGAATTGAGGGTTTTGCAAAAGCCCTCATACTGCTGTGACGTCAAATCCCTGCTTCCGTTTTTACCTGACGGGATGCGGTTAAACACCGGTCACGCCGATCCATGCAGGCATGATAGCAAAGAATGCTGTTCAACCGTATACCTGATGATCTGCAGCATCGATGTCATCTGCGTTCCGGCAAACTTGATGGTCATAGTTGACATGGCACTACTCCAGTCTCCTGATTCTTATATTTTTAAACTCAACGCCCTGCCCTTCGGCCTGCAGCCCGATATAGCCCACGGTAAGGGGTTTGCCATCCACTTTAATCTCCGGATCATACCCGTTGACCACGCCTCCACCTATCTGAGGTTTGGTATATTCCAACACCGTGTTTCCATTGACTTTGTGAATGGCCAGGGAGTCTTCGTGCACTATGAGCTCGGCCTGCACCCACTGGTCCCACGGATAGGTTTCAGAGGATGAGTTGATGCAGTGCCGCGGATCCATCTCCCCCTGGTAAAATACCTCGGTGCCGGGCGAACACATATTGCCGGTAGGCCTGGGCTCGCCATCTTCTGCGGCGGCAAGCATCTGGTACTCAACAGAAATGGGCCAGTCCTGTTCTTTCAAAATAGTGTTGGGATCCTGCGAATGAAACATGACTCCACTGTTTCGATAGGTATATCCGGGGGCGTCATCAAGCCACTGGTCGGTGAACCGGTACTCAAACTTCAGGTGAAAGGATGAAAATGGCTCTTTGTAGAAAAGATGCCCATACCGCTCGTTAAACTCGTCATAGTCATCATAGTTCACCTGTATTATCCCATCTTTTACCCGAAAGGTGCCGGCGTAGTTATCACCTACCTCGTGATGGTGTATTTTGACGATCCAGTCATCAAGGTTTTTGCCGTTGAAGAGTGTCCTCCACTCCCCACTCTGAGAGTTTTGATCTTTGGAGCCGCAGGAGATGATGATTGCTGCTACGGCCAGCAATAAAATAGTCTGCATTTTTTTCATTATATGATTCTGTCTGGTTCCTGATCTTGTTTTATTCTTATCGTCTCGGAGTCCATCAAATTTGGGACAAATCCTTATGGAAAACTTCCAATAACAGGATTATTCAGCGACTTTTCCACCGTGATTTTCAAAACGTCAGGAACAATGAACCTGACAAGATAATTACAAGATGGGAAAAAGTATCGACACCGGGCCGGATCACAAAGGCCTGCCAGGAGCCATTGTAAGAGGGCAATACAAGCTTGTTACTTATCTCAGTAATAATTTAATTGGTCAATGGATAGTCGTTCAACATACAGTCCACGACAAATAGAAGGAGAAGTGCAATCTTGAAGGTGTACAGACTTGCGTTTATAATACTGGCATTGAGTTGCTCATTAACGCTGGAGGTATCAGCTCAAGATGATTTGCCGGTTCAGACCCTTATCATTACCGGAGCGGCTCCATATGGTTATCATCCGTGGGAAGAGAATATTGAACTGATCAAACCTCGGCTTGAGGCGTTTGATGTCGCTGATACAGAATACCACATTGCCCGCGGACTCGAAGATTGGCGAAAATGGGATGGAGATTACTCCAATTACGACGCAATCGTCATCATTTATTACTGGTCGCAGGCTCCCCGGGAGGAGCTCGAAAAGCTGGATCGATATGTGCGGTCAGGCGGATCCCTGGTTATCGTGCACTCCTCCCTTGCCGGATTTTGGGAGCAGGCGCTCTTTGACCAGTGGACCGGCATCGCTTACCGGGAACGAGATGCCGACTACGGCCATGCGCTTTCCTTCAACGAGCAGCAACACCGAGTCATACAACCACCCGGCGAAGGCGGCGGTTCTGCCCACGCCCCTATTGACACATTCAGGATTCATACCCGGCTTCCTGAACATCCGATCATGAAAGACTTGCCGGCATCGTGGATGCAGTCGCCTGATGAGCTCTACTACAATCTTCGGGGCCCAAATACCAACCTGCAGGTGCTGGCGACCGCCCGGGCCCCGGATGGCTCCTTCGCCCCCCAAGCCTGGGTACGCCACCACGGGGAAGGTCGAATTTTTTGTCTGACACCCGGTCATCATG
This sequence comes from Halalkalibaculum sp. DA3122, assembly GCF_043951865.1. Lineage (NCBI taxonomy): Bacteria > Pseudomonadati > Balneolota > Balneolia > Balneolales > Balneolaceae > Halalkalibaculum > Halalkalibaculum sp. DA3122. The sequence goes on along the minus strand of NZ_JBINJF010000016.1, from coordinate 53,970 downwards.
CGCCTGGTGCTTCATCCGTCGGTTTCATCACCCTGCTGGCCCGCGGAATCGAATGGGCAGCCACGGGTGCGGTCACCCTACCTGTCCCCTCCAACTTTCCGGGAAAAAATGAACCTGTCACGGGGTTGCCCCACTTTGATTAGGGTTTCCTCCTCAAAAAGTCTTGTTGCCGACTGCCGTGGCAGAGATGCTCATTTAAAAACAAAACGAACCTCAAAAATTTTTCACCTGAAGATCTATTCGCCTGGCTCGGCTCACCAAGAAATTTATTTTTTAGCAAGGCGAAGGGCAAATCGCCGCGCAGATGCACGTTGGTACGTTGAGCAGGTTATTTGCCCTTCAACGCAGCTGAAAGGCCCATTTCGCAGCCTTTTACAGACTGTTATGATAATTTGGCAGTAAAAAATGGGATAAGGTATGGTCATCCATAATGTGACATGATCTTATCCGAAATACTCGTGAGAAATCCGGGCTAGCTGCGTATGCCAGGCCAGCTTCATAATTCCACATTCCGAAGGATATGATACAATTTCTGTACAGCTCCCCAGTCCAGAAAATCCGTGTAGCTAAACCGGGCTCCCCAACTCGAAAATCTCAGCCCAGGAGTCTTTCGGACATAGGGATATAAGGAAGGATACCTAACCGGGAACAGTGGCATTTTAATACACCTGCAGCCATGCCTTCGGGTTAATACGCTTTTACTTCTCTTTTCCGGGCGGAAACGCTGTAATCACGCCCATCCATAGTGAAATAATTATGAGTCCCCCAAATTCCCGGGCTGTTTCAAACTCCATATTTGTCATTTTTACGGAGCTGAACGTCCTGAAACTGAAGCTTTCACCTTCAAAAAATTCCGGGAATATGAATGCCGCCCAGCCCAGGGCAACGACCAGTACAACAACAGGAACCGCTTTCCTGTAGTGCCCGGTGGCATGCAGGAGGCTCGCCACGGCAGCCGCAAGGTATATTCCCATCCACGCGAACATATCCGGGTCGTTGTACTGGGCAAAGGCCGCAAATACAAATACGATGGCCATAAAATAACTTAACACCGTCAAAACTTTGTCTTTCATGATACTCATGGTCAAACTATTTCTTTTCAATGTTTAACGAGGCTTGCAATACTTCCAATATCTCTTTTAAAAATTGAACGATTGTCTCTTCTGCCCTTTAATACGATAATTTTGATAAGATTTCAATGCCTTTAACAGCTCCAGTTCGTGCAAAAAAATTTATTCCCATAAAGACTGACAGGTCTTTTGTCAGGCGTATTCATGAGCTGGCTCCCTGATATTTTTAAAAATCAAAACCGAGCAGATAATCGAGACCATCCCGAATAATGGAATAATCACGATTGCCGGCATAATGTTTTGTCCAAGCATCCCCATCGCAACAACTTTTGCCGTCAGGGCGGTCATCAATATAGACAGAAAGACGAAATAAACGGGGCCAAGCAAATACCCAAATGGCTTTTTTCGAATGAACAACACCCCGGAAACAAACGCGAGCGGCAACAGCAACCCGAGGTCCAGCCCTTGTACAATCAATGTTGTGTAATGCTCCACTTGCCCGGGGATGATCGATCCGTCCAGCAGGGGCGGCACAACCACCTGCAGCCACATGAGTCCAATGGCGATGCTGTTGAATATCAGAAATCCGCCCATAAATTTTACCGGTGTGCTTTCCCCAAAGTGTTCAGAAATATTGGAGAGGTCGAAAGAAAGCAGCGTCTGGGCGAAGGCAAAAAAGGTGGTACCAAGCAGTGTGGCGTAAACCAAAAACAACACGTTGTACATCCCCATCACAAGGTAGAACAGGTACGTGACCAGAAAATAACCCAGCGTACCCGCCAGGAGAAACCGGCCTTTGAGAGACCCACTGCGGGCCCAAAAAAGCGATAGCAACAGCAATGGCACTCCAGCAAACAGAGTCACATAATCCTGGGCGATACCCTGTGGGGCAACATCCTGCGACATGTGTTTATAAAGTCCTTTCCCGTAAACAGTCACCGTTTCCCCTCTTACCGTTTCAAGATCATAGGGACCGGGACCGCCGGTCGAAAAAATGCCCATCGATGCCGCGACAACTGCCAGAATAATTATTATCGAGGACAGAATGGTTATGGATTTCCGGTATTTCATGGCGAATCGATTATTAATTCTTTCAAAATGTACTTATTGATACCGAAAATTTTATGCCAATATGCGTATCCCCGCCTTTATTATTAGGAAACAGGACTTTGCATAACCACTGGTTTATCCAAAATCGGTATTTTTATATATCAAAACCTTCATCCATAAGATACAATCTGCGGTTTTGAATGCCCTCAAGGGTTGAATCCGCCAGAATACCCGGTTTTTCAAAACTCCTCTGAAACACTATATTTTATCTCGCTATTGCAGTCTTGCAACGAACCAACAGCACAAATTTTGCAGAAGTGCATACCTGCCAACGGTAGACAAGCATTGAATTTCAAGCCAATGAAACGATTACACCTGATCATATTCTTAGCCATATGTACCGCCTGTGGCAGCGTAAGTAATCCGGAAACAGCTGTTAACCACCTTGAACCACGTCCCGGCGTATCCAGTACGCAGATCGACAGCATCTTTCAAACCCTTCGCTATTTCCCCAATCAAACCCAATGTTCAATCGCTTTTATTCATGACAGTACCGCCACTTTTTACGGGGCCGTGAGAACCAATGACACGCTGAAAACCATCGACAATAAAAGCAGCGTGTTTGAGATAGGTTCGCTATCCAAAGTGTTTACCGCTGCCCTGCTCGCCGACCTGGCAACCGAAAACAAGCTACAGCTCGACCAGCCCATCCAGGCGCACCTGGATTTTCCCCTCCACGACAGCCTGCAGATTACCTTCAAACAGTTGGCCAATCATACCTCTGGGCTGCCGCGCATCCCCTCCGGCTTTGTCTGGGAATCGCTTTGGCACATGGATAATCCCTATAAAGAGTATGATGAAGACAAATTGCGCAAATATATGGGCAATGAAATGGAGCTTGCCGGCGAACCGGGAACCTTGTGGCAGTACTCCAATATCGGGGCGGGTATCCTGGGCTACACGCTGACGCAAATTGAGGATCAGTCCTATGAAGAAATGCTTCAGCAAAGAGTGTTCAATCCGCTGGGAATGCAGCACTCCACAACACGACGAGAATTGATTAAAGACAGGCTGGTAACCGGACTCAACAAAAGAGGGAACCCGACCTCCAACTGGGACCTGGGCGCCATCCCGGGCGCCGGGGCTATCGTCTCTACAGCTGAGGATCTGGCTAGGTTTATCCAGGCCAACATTAATTCCAGTAACGAGTCCCTACAGCTGCAGCAACAAAAAACCTTCACTGTAGATAAAGATCGGGATATGGCGCTGGGCTGGTTCATCCGCAACCAGGATACAAAGCAGTTGTACTGGCACAGTGGCGGTACCGGCGGTTATCGATCAATGCTGGTTCTCCATCCGGATGGCAAAAAAGGAGCAGTGGTCTTATCCAATATTTCATCAGGACACAAACACGCAGGACGCATCAGCTCTTTGGGATTTTCCCTGCTCGAAAGCATGGAGGGTCAAACACAATCCCGGAACTAACTTTTTCCATCATGCGAATCATATTTTTGGTAATACTTTTTCTGCACGGACTCATTCACCTGATGGGATTTGTCAAGGCGTTTCAGCTTGCGGAGATCGAACAGCTGACCCTGCCCATATCCCAATCCTCAGGACTACTCTGGTTGTTCACCTGTATCCTTATGCTTTCCTCGGGAGTGGCATATCTGCTGAAAACAGAGTGGTGGTGGATCATTACGCTACTGGCTGTTGCCATCTCACAAGTACTTATTTTCATGTACTGGCAGGATGCCAAGGCGGGTACCCTGGCTAATTTGCTCATTCTCATTTTTATATGGATAAGCCGTTATTGAGACATACCGGGAATAATCCTGCCATTCACGGCTGCCAGGAACCTTCGAATTCCTCATCAAGGGTTTTTGTGCAGGATTAAAGCCTGAACGAATTTAAAACCGCAGTTTATAATAAAAAGCATCCAAAATATTGGCCCCAGCATTAAAATTAATGAATTTTTACCAGGAATTCGGTTTTAGGAATGCTTTCTAAAGGTTAAGTTTGCGCTGACTGTTGATCATCAAGGTGGTTTTGGAAACAAAATCGCTGAAAAATCATTTTACATAAACAAGAGAGTGCTGATAACCTGTTACGATTTCAAAAATCGAACGTTCCCTGGCTACATTCTTCAACAGCAAGGGGATTCAATGGAGTAAGGGGTTCCAGCAGTTTCTTGTAAAATTCAAATCATAAAAAACGTTTTATCGGGGTCAAACTATGAAAAAAACTGTCTTAACATTTCTTGTCGTCTTTTGTACTGCACTGTTGGTTGAGGGACAAAATTTATCGGTAGAGAGCATCCAGTTCGGGACTGGAGTGGAGAACAGAAATATTGTGGATGCGGATTCGGTTTTTTCAAATACCGTGGAGCGGGTTTACTGCTTCACCCAGGTTAACGGCGCTGAAAATTCAACTACCATCACGCATGTCTGGTACTACGAAGACCAGGAAAAAGCCCGCGTTGAGCTTCCGGTCAACGGATCCCAATGGCGAACGTGGAGCTCAAAATTCATTCTGGAGAACTGGACCGGCCAGTGGAGTGTCGATATCCTGGACTCTTCGGGGACTGTTCTGGCGTCAAAAACCTTTCGCATTGATGAATCGGTAGCCAATCAGTAGACCATCGATCACCAGTTTCACCGGCTACGGAAAAAAGGAGATGGATAAGTCACTATCCACAGTTACACGTAACGCATTTACCGGTTAGCGCCTTGTTCCAAGGCATCCTCCTAATTTATTAAAACGGGGAATTCCTCCTTCTCCAGGGAGGAATTCTTTTAGTTTAGCTGTAAATGGGCCTTCACGGCTTCCTTGGCAATCCATGCAAACTCCTGTTTATGGAAGCAGAGTTACTTTTAAACCGGTAAACGCGTTACGCTTGCTTTCGAAACGAAGTTCTAGCCTGAATTTACCTTACCAGGAAATTTGTTCTTCAGCAAGTCAAAGGGGTAATGGCCGTACAGACGTACCGTTGTACCTTAAGCACGTAATTTTCCCTTTGACGCAGCTGAAGGGCAAATCTCCCGGCGCTTTACACCCTGTCAAATAAAAAGTTCGGTAACACATATAATATTAGATACTGCATGCTATCAGGGTACATAATTTTTGCCTACATTATCGTGAGAAATGCAGGCTAGCTGTCGAAATCCTCGAAATCATCAAAGTCCCCCATCGATCCCAGCATACTGCCCAGCATATCGGAATAGGAACGGTGATCATCGAGATCCTCTTTGCCCAGCATGGAATTTTGATGCAGAGCCTCTATCGTCAAATCCATCAGCACAAATGAGTCGTTGCCCGGCGCCTTTCCGCCATATTTACTGATAAATTCCGGCAGCCCGTCGACCCCTTTCAATGCTTCCTCATATTTTTCCGCTCTCAGGTCGTCCGCCAGCTCCAGCTCGTTGCCGGAAGCAAACCAGTCCAGGATCTGCTTATACACATTCTTTTCATCCTCATCCTTTTTCTTCTGTTGCTGCGGGTCGGGGAAATGACGGGCAAACGTCTTCTTGATCGCCTTGCCGATAATATGCTTGGCAACGTTGATCGCCCCCTCCTGTTCTCCCTCGTAGACAAGCTCCATCTTGCCGGTCAGTGCCGGTACAATATGGTACAGGTCGGTGATGCGGGCCTGAGTCTGAGTCTCCCCGTTTATGAGGGCTCTCCGCTCGGCCGATGAAACCAACTGCTCCATCGCCGTAATCGTCATCCGCGTGGAAACACCGCTTTTCTGGTCGATATATTCGGATTCACGCGCTTCGAAGGCGACCTGTTCGAGTATCTCCTTGATAATTTCGGGAATTTGTACCGCTACATTGCCGTTGCGCGATCGCCACGCTTCCTGCTCGGTGATTTTCATGCCGGTTTCCAGTTCGCGCGGGTAGTGGGTCAAAACCTGTGAATCAATACGGTCTTTCAACGGGGTAATGATGTTGCCCCGGCTGGTATAATCTTCCGGATTGGCGGAAAATACCATCCCCACATCCAGCGGAATGCGCACGTTAAAACCCCGAATCTGGATATCCCGCTCCTGCATAATATTCAGCAGCGCCACCTGTATGCGCGGCTGCAGGTCGGAAAGCTCGTTAATGGCAAAAATACCGCGGTTGGTTCTCGGTATCAGTCCGAAGTTGATCACATTCTCATCGGCCAGCGTCAGCTTTTTGGTCGCGGCTTTGATCGGGTCGATATCCCCGATCAGGTCAGCGACCGTAGTGTCGGGCGTGGCCAGCTTCTCCCCGTACCGGTTGCTGCGGTGGACCCACGCGATCGGCGTGGCATCACCCTCCACCTCAATACGCTCACGGGCATATTTGGAGACCGGGTTGAACGGATCGTCATTAATCTCTGAACCCTTGACGATCGGCATATACTCATCCAGGAAGTTGACAAGCATCCGCAAAATCCTGGTTTTTGCCTGCCCACGAAGTCCCAGCAAAATGAGATCGTGCTTGGCCATGAGGGCGTGCTGAATCTGGGGAATCACCGACTTCTCATACCCGATGATGCCGGGAAACAACGTCTCCCCCTCTTTTATCTTCGCAATGAGATTCCTCCGGATCTCCTCCTTTACGGAAACCGATTCCCACCCACTTTCTTTAAGCTCACCAAGTGTCGATACTTCTCGCTGTAATTCGTCCATTGAATACGATCTGAAATTTATGTTTTCCATTGTCTATGGTGATAACCGATTAGCACCGCCAATCATTTCAATGGCGAGCCTCCATTATCGCTTTATCGGGTTAAGTTCAGTTTCTGCTTGCCAATCATTAAAGATGCAGTTCACAGAGTCGCTGCAAAAATAAATCTTTGCGGCAAAATCGCTCTTAGTTTGACCGGATTGACACAACAACATTAAACCGGATGTCGTGGTCGGTACGTGCATAAACACCGGTTGATTTTGGAATCAGGCGGCTGTATGTGTATTCGAAATTCGCCTGGATAGTCTGTGAAAATTGGTAGCCGATAATCGCCGAACCATTTATCCGGGACTGCCCGGTAACGGGGCCCGGCTGGAAATCGTAACTGTCGGTGTCTTTGACAATATTGTTATAGTCGGCCTGCAGCGCATTGTCCAGGTCGGAGTTCAGTACCAGCTTTTGCTCGGTATCCTCCAGGTAACTGGTGTTCAGGGTAAAGTCAACGGCATTTTCCAGCCGGGAGAGAAACGGAATTTTAAAGTTGCGCACCGTATAGCTGAATGAAAATTGAAACCCTCTCGAGAACCGTTCGATAACAGTGGTGTTGGAGAGGGCCAGGCTGGTAATTTTGCTCCAGTCGTACTGCAGGTTGGTTCTAAGGTTTGAATTCCATGTGATATTGAATCCAACCAGGGGACTGAACGTCTTCTCCACCGTGATGGAGGTCGGCTCAAATTCCGGAAGGTATCCCCGGATAGAGTAGGCTCCGAGTGAGAGCGGCTGCAGCGCCCCTTCATCTGAATTGAGGGCCCATCCAAGCCGGTACTGCCCGCTGTAGCTGTGGTTCAGCGTGGCTCTTGACATCGCCTCACCCACGACCGGAATAATATTTTCAAACCCGGACCACACTACGCGCCAGCCCGGCTTGGGAAACGGGGTAAAACCGCGATCCCCAACGGCGCCGGTTCCCATGCCAAGGTAAGCTCGCCGAAAATCCTCCTGCAGCGAAATCTTGCCCAATACGGTACTGCCGTCCGAGTTCCCGGTGCTGTCGGCAATAATGTTATTTTGGTTGTTGATATCCTCGAAGGCGCGCTCCAGCTGCTCCCGGAACAATGCACCGTACCCTTCTCCAAACGCCCATACGCTGGAATTGATATTTCCATTTCTGCTGCGAACCGAGGTGGAAGATTCGTTGGGCTGCAACGTCAACGTTCGGGTGCTGGTCACATCCCACTTGGTACTCCAGGTCAGATCGATGGTAAAGTTTTCGAACGGTGTCAGACGGGTGCCTACGGTGATATCATCGGTGTAGTTTTTGTTTGAAGGAATCTGGATAGACTGGCCGCCACCGGGATTGCTTACCAGCTGGTCGGACCCGATACGGTCGGTCCAGCCGGTCCTGTATGAAAAGGGAGGTGAAAAACGCTCGCCGTCGCTGTTAAGCATGTAGTAAATTTGCGACTCCCCGCTGTACCCGGCCTGTTGAGACCGCTTGGTGTTGTTGAACGAAATGTCAAGGGACTGGAAGCTCAGGAGTGCCCGTGCACCTTTCTTAAGAATTACCCCGAGCGGCAGTTCATTCTCTCCGTCTTCAGCATCCGGCTGCTGCTGCCTTGGAGGCCCATTCTGCTGCTGTAGCGCCTGGAACCATCCCATCCGACCCAGCAGGCTGCGAAGATCCAGGTCCAGGTTTTGCGTTACGCTCAGGTTGTTGGTCAGTGTCGATCCAAGGTTCGAACCCTGAGGGCTGTTTCTCCACTGGTATCCCCCGTTGTAGTTTGCCGAATAGTTGACCCAGCTCAACGCCTTTATCGCATTCAGCCTCGGCTGCCAGGCCGCTGTATAGGCCTCTTCATAGTTGCTGCGGCGAGATTTTAGCGTATCAAAAACCAAGTCCTCAAAAACATCAAAGGTAGGTCTCACGTCAAAAACACTGCTGTCAGCAGGATTGCTACTGATGCGCGGGGTCGTTCCCGCGGATGACAAGTCAAACACGGTTCGAGACTGAAACGAGGTTCGTATTGAAGGGGTCAGGTTATATCCCAATCCAAAATTGGTGTTATAGGAAAAATTGTGACTCTGCTGCAGCGGAATCTCCTGTTGCCCCTCGAGCACCCGGCGTTTACGTTCATCATAAGTGCGATCTATGCCCGCGGAAGCATTGATGGAAGAGGGCGTGTATCCCAGGCGTAACCCGGAAAGGGCCTGGAACAGCGGTACCTCCTGAAGAAAACCGAACGGCTGAACCAGTTTTGTCTGGCTGAAATTCAGGTTATACCGGATCGAACCGTTGTAGTTCCAGTTGTTCTGAAAGCGATACTCTGGGTTGCGCCGGTCGGTCGTATTATACACAAAGTTGAGATTGGTCTTGTCAAGCGTATATTGGGCCAGCTTAGATGCTGATTCACGCTTGGTCACATTTGAAAGATTAAACGAATAGCTTTCCATCACGCTCTGGCTCTCGCGAATTTTCTGGTCGATAATCGACTGTTTTTGCTCGTCACCAATGTCATTCCTGTTTTCAACCGCCTGCTCAAACTCCGACAGGCGAATATCACCCTGGTTGGGCAAAAACCGGGGCGTACTTGTGGACCGGCGGGTAGAAAGCGTGAGCGGGATGCTCCACCCAAAGCGCTCGGGAATAAATTTATGTAGATTGAAGGTGGAATTGAGATCGTACGCCAGTACATCAGAAACGCGCCGCTGCCCGAGCCTGGAGTTGAGCGATCCAAAACCGTCGGTCTCCCGGTTGACGTTGGCGTTTACGGTGGCGAGATCTGCCAGCTGCAGCTCCGCCTTGGCGTTGGCGGCCCACCCCCTGCGGTTGTCGAAGCCGGATACACGCAGCTCATTCAGCCATACTTCCGCATCCAGCGAGGGGGTGCCCCTGTCTGGATTTTCCGGATCGAACGGGTTGCGGATACCCATCCCGATCTCCCCGACCCTGTCTAGCGAGGGATTCCCCTTGATAGCTACCTCGGCCCCGGGCGGCGCATCCCGGAGCAAGTCCGGGCGTTCGAAAACGGTAGTCGGGTCTATTCCCTGTTGATCCCGGATCTGCTTCAGCTCGTTGAATGCGCGCAGCACAATATTTACGCTATTCTGATCACTCAGCCAAACCGCCTCCGCCTCCTGTTCCCGCTCGGCGTCGGTCAGTTCCGAGAGCGGCTTTTCCGAGAATGGAAATGAGTCGTCGGTGGGTGTAATCGGCTGTCGATACTCGTAATAGTTGTTCACCAGGTCCGTTCCAAAACGCATGACAAGCTCGGCATCTTCCCGGTTTTCATACCCTTCCCCATGCACAAACATCCTAAGATTTGAATAGTTTATCATGTTGAGTCCCCCGGGATACACCCGTTTGACCATCTTCACCTCTTCGGGTCCCAGATTCTCGGCTTGCAACACAATGGACTGCTCGTTGGCTACCGTCTGCCGCTGCTGACTCCTGTTTTTTGACCGGATCGCCCCATTGGGGATCCGGTAGGGGACCGGACGGCGACGGCTGTTTTCCTCGATATTGACCGATGAAATTCGCAGCTCGCCCTGTGTATTTTCCTCCTGGTCCACGTTGTCGGCGGGCCTCCACTGGCTACCAACCAGCTCAAAAGTGGCAAACCGCACTGTAAACGGCTTCTCATAACCTGAAAACCAGACTCGGATATAGGATATATTCTGAAAGTTTTCTATATCTCCCACTTTTCGGATATAATCTTTCAGGGGAATTCGTACCTGATACCAACGGTTTTGCTGGTTGGAGCCGGGCACCTTGTCCACGATATAGTTTTCCGGATTTCCGACCTCCAGCTCGTCAAAATCGGCCGGATTCCACTGAATCTCATATTGAAAATAGGCGTTATTCTGCTCCACGATGGAGGGGGTAATCAGTCCCTCTGCATCCGGGCGATTGGTGACCGCACGCTTGTCATCCTCGCTGTTGAGCGGGGTATTGCCTTCATGATAACCATACATCCGGTGAAAGCGGGCGTGCAGCGGCTCGTCTGCCACCTCATCCTGCCCGTAGTAGACGTAATCGTCGTTTGAGGGATCCTGGCGAATCTGCTGGAATTCAGGGGAATTAGCCCCGTACAGGGCTCTCATCTCCTCCAGGTAGCCGCTGAACAGCTGTTGCTCGTTTTTTCGTTGAATGCCCTGCGTGTTGGGAGCCCCGTCCAGCCCAACATCCTCCAGCTCCCTGTTTTCATTGGAAAACTGCCCTTCCGGGGCGGGTTGCGGTATCGGGATATAGGAACGGGCCTGGCCTCCCAGAATATCCTCCTGCAGGTCATCCGGCCGTTTGGCCAGTCCATCCTCGCTGTTGGATTTGAAGTTGGGAACCACATCTTCCGAGACCACGCCGATATCAATATAGATCGTGCCTTCGTAGTCGTCGAGATCGGGCGCGTTTGGATCCCGCCCGCCGGGCAACAGAGACTGTACCCAGAACTCCAGGAATTCGATATTGTTTTGCGTAAGATCTTCCTGGCCGGAGGGTAGCGTGGTGGTCATGCCCCCCCACATTCGCTCCGGTTCGTTTTCGGTCACATTCTTTATATCGCTGTTGTAATTATAGGGCCCCCGCTCAGTCGGGTCGTAGTACACATCCAGCGTACTGATGAAGTTTTCTTCGCTCAGGACATCGCGGTTGGGAAAAACATCCGTCACCTGCACCTGCTGCGATTCCGGGGTGCGCTCCACCGATCCCAGGATATCCTCAATATTTTGGGGAATCGTATACCATCCGAACTGGGCACGCAGGTCCGAACGGGCAATTTTTTCGTTGAGCGTCACATTGGGTGACACCGGTGGATTCTCTCCAAAGTAGGGGTCATCGGGGGCGTATCCCGGTATCGCAGCAGGTGCGGCCGCCAGGTTCCAGCGCGAGGGACGCATGAAGCTGAGGCTGATATCCGTGCCTTCAAAATCATCCACGAACACCAGCCCGTTTTCTTCATCCTGGAACAGCTCATTGTCATCAATGGCGTCACTGACCGCGTTGGTCTGTACCACATCCGGCCGAAGCTGGGCAAACTCTCCACTCAGTGAAAAGCTGGAGGCCGTTCTGGTCTGCAGCAGGGGCACCCGGTCGATGGCCCGGGTCATCCACGGCATGTCGAAGCGGGCGTTGGCGTCAAAACCGATCACCGAGTTGTTGATAGGGGCATCCCCGATACGAATTTTATCCTGCAGCGGCCGTTCTTTCAGCCTGAAATAGGTGCTTCCAAGCGTAATGTCGCTGTTTATGTCATATTCGGCACGCACGCCTGTGAACGTCTTACGCTCGATTTGTGTAAACTGGTTATTTTCATATTCAATTCTTATCTCCTGCCCCCTGGCCAGGTAGCGTTCATTCAGGATGGTGATGTTACCGATCGAATAATCAACGGTGTAGTCGGTTCCCTCCTGCAGTTCCTGGCCGTTGGCGTACACATTGACGGATCCCTCGACCAGGGAAAATCCCAGGGAGTAGCTGTCGGAAACGCTTCCTTTGGAGGTCCCGCTGATCCTGTAAAAGTTATTTTTTGAATTTTGACTGGCATTTACCCTCTTCTCGGTGTACAACTCGCTAAATGCCAGCCGGTCGATCTCACTTTCAGCCAGCGATGTTTGGGAGAGCACCGTTTCAATGCGGGAGCCGAACGGCTCCAGGTAGGGGAAAATAATACTCCCGGAAACCGGGTCCAGCGTACCCGTACTGAAGTCGATCTGGTTATCGGGATTGACCGCTCCCTGGGCATCCACGCGATCGAGTCCCAGGTCGCGCAACATAATAGTGTTCCGCTCGGGCAGTGTGTTTTGCGGTAGATTTTGCTCCGTATAGCTGATGTCTACCTCCAAGCCGTCCTGGGTTACATTGCTGACCCCGAGCGAATAGATATTCTTCATCATCAGGTCCCACGCCGCATTTGTTGTTGTCGCATTCTGGGGACGAATCAGCTTCAGGAAAATACGGTTTCCTCCCCCCTGGCTGATATCCCCAACCGACACGGTCTGCCCCGTCTCAGGATCGAGATATTTAAACGAAATGGCCAGGGCCTGTCGTGATCCCAAATTGCGTTTTAAAGAGATAAACCCCAGTGGGCGGTTCAGTTCATAGTCGGACCCCTCCTGCAACGGGATAAAATAGCCCTCCACAAATTCAGTGGGCTCTACCCCGAAATCTGCCGCCGATACGCCTGCCGCCGGATCGCGGTACTGGTCCAGCGAGTCCTGCGCAAAGCGGTCTGATTCGTCGTCGGGGGGCGCGTAGGTTCCATCCGCATTCTGCACCACCCCGAGGTCCACCATCGCTATCGCCTGGCGCTCTCCCTCCGACGACTGCGAGGATTCCCGTAACATCCATACTTTCACCTCCGAAAGCTGCAGCGCCTGCCCCAGTTGCTGGGGATTCGACATATTCTGTTCAAATTGCTGGCGGGTGTAAAAATCGAGGAAAAAGTGGGTGTCGTCTTCGTAATTGGCCGGTCGTATCGATATCTCCTGCTCCTGCGCCCCTCCGGTGATCGTCTGGGTATTACCCTGGCCCTCCTGCTGAGAAAGTACCGACGTGACTTCCAGCGCTCCAAGCTGGGCTACCGACTTGACCCCGAAAAGCGAGCTGCCGCCCCGGATCAGCGTATTCCCGGTCTCCATGGATACATTCCCCATCTCCAGGCGCTGGATAATTTCATCTTCATACCCCTGGTACACGATGTTCAGCCGGTTCATAAAATCAAACTCCCGTTCGGTGTCCCAGTCGGTTTGGATGGAGAGTTTGTCCCCGATAGTGCCCTGGATGTTTAGCTTCAGGCTTTGATCAAACGTCGGGTCGATCTGGGTCTGTTGATCTTCAGGGATATGGGGATTTTCCGTCTGCTGTATAGAAGCCCCAAGGTTCATATTGGCAGTACCGTTCACTTTCAGGTTCACCTCCGGCTTCCCAAAAATAGTAGTGAAGGCCGATTCATCTCCCCCCGGGATATCCACACTGAAATCCAGGAGTCCCCGTTCGGATGTCTGCTGCGACTCAAACTCCTGCACCAGCGACTGCCAGTTTTGCGTTTTGCTGTACGCCCTGTTGCGGCCTGCGTACTCCTGCTGGTCCATCACATAAGGCAGGCCGGTCTCGATATCGAAGAGCCTGCGCTGACTTACATAGTTACCGGCTGAATCCCGCTCGACAGTGATCTGCTCTTCGGGCAGTTGTATATAAAACAGGTTGGGAATTCTGTCGGGATAGGGGTAGGATACGGCCGGCGGCGGATACAGCACGCCCAGTGTATCCTGCCGAAGTGTATCAACCGGGATGACCGTGCTGTCAGCGCGGACCTGCGCGTGTGCTGTAACAGAAGTGGAGCCCCAGAAAACCAGGCAACAGATACCTGACACGAAAATTGTAAACAAGGAATTGAGCTGCACGAAACCGCCTCAAATTTTTCTTCCTGTAACCAGTGGAATCAATATATAGCCGTTATGACCCTGAGATGGAAAATTTACTCGCAGAAAAAAGGAGAACCCATGTTTCATTCCCCATGCGGGCCAATAAAATTATCTATGTATCAATCTTCCATATATTGATTGCTGAATTCAAGCGGTGATTTAGCGGTTCCCAAAATAGTCAATACTACTATCTAATAAAAAAATCCCGGTCACGTCGTTCAAAATATGGCGAAATTGATTCCTGAAATCGCGATAAGGAGATAGTTCTTACTCCGGCAGCAGCTCAGCCCGAAAGACAAACTTAACCCGAATTATTCACGATTATATTAAAAATATATAGGTAAGTCATTGATATTGTTTGACATATAGAAAATCATCTATAGCTCAAATTTGGATGCCGTAGCAACGGGCTGTGAATAATCCGGGTTAAATTGGCACGCGGTCACCGGTATGGGTCCTCATCAGGCAGAGGGCTTTGCAAACCCCTCAATTCCTCGTTCTGAGGGAGTTGTACTCCCGTTAAAAGATCACCGAGGTCGGTAGTACAACTACCTCCCAACAATATAGCAGGTTCTGTAGAAGTCCCAGGCAATAAAAGCCGCACCGTTCAAAGTGCGGCTTTTCTATGGGGAACGATAGGTGGTTAACCTACCGCATTGCTCACAATTCACAAATCCCGCGGTTATGACCAGTTGAGTCCCGTCATGGATCAACCATAACGACCGGCAGACGAAACAGAAAAAAATGTTCACCTTACCTGTTTGCTGACCCTGACCCGGCAGCATGCTCCGGGCTGTTACCTATTTGGGTTGTGTGGTTGTTCCTGGTGGAGCGTATCCTCCGCATTCCAGCCCCCTCCCAGCGCGCGATATAGACTGACTCCGGCTGTAAGCTGCTCAAGCTTGTTATTGACATGACTAAGCTGGGCCGACAGGTAATTTTGCTGCGCCGTGAGTACCTCCGTATAGTTGGCGTCACCATACTGTAACAGTTCCCGGGAGTAGTCCACGGCATTTTCAAGAGCCTCCAGTTGTTGCCGGTTCAACGCAAGTTTCCGTTCCGCATTTCTGAACTGGCTCATCGTGCTCGACACTTCACTTCCGGCATTTAGTATGGTACTACGCAACTGAAGCAGGGCCTGCTCCTGGCGGGCCTTTGAACGCTGAAGATCGGCTTTGTTGCGCCCGTTGTTAAACAGCGGCTGCGTAAGTCCGGCTGCAAGATTATAGAACATTGAGCCCGGCTGAAAAAGATCTTCTGTCTGCAGACTTTGGTACCCGCCTTCGGCCGTCAGCCGAAATGAGGGATAGAACTGCGCGCGTGCCCTGTTGGTCAATTCAAATGCACTTCTAAAAGCGTGCTCCGCCGCAATGATATCCGGGCGATTGCGGAGTAGCTGGCCGGGAAACCCCGCATCCAGCGAATCAAGCGGCGACTGAGCGGCCAGGTTGCTGCGTTCAATCTTTCCCGGGGGGCGCCCCAGTAAAATACTCAGGGTATGCTCCTGTTCAGTTATCAGCTGCTGTAGCTCCGGTACTGTCACCTCTGCGGCATACTGGTTGGCGATACTCTGCTGCAGGGACACGCCGGTCACGACCCCGCCCTCCTTAAGGCTTCGTACGGTTTGCACATCCTGACGGCGGTATTTGATTGTCTGACGGGTAATTTCAAGCTGTTTATCCAGTGCCAGGAGCCGGTAATAAGCGTTCGCAACCTGTGCGATAAGCCTCGTTTGTATCGCCCGGCGCGTGGCTTCCGTCTGCAGAAGTGCCGACAAACTTGCTTTTTTTGCGCTGGTCAACTTGCCCCACACGTCGAGCTCCCAGCTCGAACTCAGCGAAAGAGAATACATTTCGCTGGCGGGGATGGCGGCATTGCCCGCATTTCCCCCGAAGTTCAAGCTGTTGTCGGATTGCTCATTGTAGGATACGCTTCCCCCGGCGCTGAGACTTGGCAGCATATTCATTCGGCCTTGGTAAAAGTCAGCCTCAGCCACCCGTATCTGCTGGATGGCCTCCTGAAGCTGCAGGTTATTTTGGAGAGCCTCCTCGATCAGGTTTTGAAGCTGTGGATCCTCAAACACCTCTTGCCACGGCATATCGGCCAGCGTAGTACTATCCAATTCCACCTGTTCAAAGGGATACAGCGCCTGGGTTTTCAGCTCGGGCTTTTCGTACGATTTTGTTGCGATACAGGACGACAGTGAAAGAGCAAAACTGACGATCGCTACAGATTTCAATAATGACTTAAAAGACATAATGGTGATTGCTGAATCTCTGTTTTTGATGATGATCAGGGGCTCATAATTTGTTCTCGGCGTTTACGCACGATCTCCGGTGGACCTGAAATTCTCTCCTGGAGCTTTTGAAATATGATAAAAAGTACCGGAACAACGAGCAGACCGATGAAGGTACCGATGAACATGCCGCCGGCCGTACCTATCCCGATCGACTGGTTGGCGTTGGCATTGATGCCGGTAGCCAGCGCCAGTGGTAAAAGTCCTGCAATAAAGGCAAAAGAGGTCATCAAAATGGGACGCAGCCGCGCCTCGGCCCCGTCAATGGCAGCTTTTACGATGCTCATCCCCTGGTTCCGGCGGCGCTGAAGTGCAAACTCAACCACAAGGATCGCATTTTTGGCCAGCAGTCCCATCAACATGATGGCGGAAATCTGCAGGTAAATATTGTTGGCGATCCCAAAAATATTGGCAAAGATAAATGAGCCCGCCAGTCCGATCGGTAGCGGCAGGATAACCGCCCAGGGCACAAGGTAACTTTCATACTGGGCGCTGAGCAGGAAATAGACGAATATGAGGCAGAGTGCAAAAATAATCAGTTCTTGTCCGCTGGACTGATTTTCTTCCCGCGTCAGGCCGGAGAACTCGTACCCGTACTCCCCGGAAATCTGCTCGTCGAATACCTCTTCAATGGCATTGATGGCATCCCCGGAACTGTACCCCGGGTTGGTGGCCCCGGTAAGTTCTACCGATGTAAAAAGGTTAAACCGCGACACGTTTTGGGGACCATAAACCCGCTCCAGGTCTACAAATGAGCTGATTGGGGCCATTGCGCCCTGCGCGTTGCGAACCGATATATTTTGAAGACTTTCCCTGGATCCGCGGGCTTCGGGCTCCGCTTGCACGTATACCCGGTAGAGCTTTCCGAAACGGGTGAAGTTGGACACATACAGCCCCCCGTAATAGGCCTGCATGACATCCATAATTGATTGTACAGTAAATCCCGCGCGCTGGGCCTTCGCGACATCCACATTGACCATATATTGCGGATAATCTGTTTGAAAATAGGAGTTGGCATACTGTATTTCAGGGCGTTGAAACAGGGCCTCCTGCACTTTTTGAGTGGCCTGTTCCAGTTCTGCCAGTTCACCGCTTGTCATATCCTGCACATTAACCGTAAAGCCGCTCGTATTCCCAAACCCGGAGATAACCGGGGGCGAAAAGAATGCGATATCCGCTTCATTGATATGCGAGGTTCTCTGCTGGAGTTCGGTGATGACGTCATTCACACTCTGGTCGCGTTCCTCCCAGTGCTTCAGTTTCCCCACAATAAATCCATACTGGCTTCCGGAGCCGCTGATAATTCCGAATCCGGATATTGCCAGGCGCGAATCCACCACTTCCATATCAGCGAGGATATCGTCGACCCTTGCCAAGACCTCCCGTGTGCGCTCCAGGGAAGAAGACGGAGGCAGACTGACATTGGCAAAAAACGTTCCCTGGTCTTCATCCGGCACGAACCCGGTAGGCGTAGTCTGAAACAGGACGGCAAAAAGGGCGATCGCCCCTCCAACGGTGGCCACCGCCGCCCATGAGTTGCGCGTAAAAAAGCCCAGAACCTGCTTATACCGGTATTTCCCGGCCTCAAAAGCGGCGTTAAAAGCGATGGCAAAACGATCGACAAAAGTCTTGTTCTCCCCGATATGTTTGTGTTCCGGCTTGAGTACCAGCGCGCACAAGGCCGGACTCAGTGTCAGCGCGTTGACGGCGGAAATGATAATCGCCGTGGCGAGCGTGATTCCAAACTGCTGGAAAAACACACCGGTAGAGCCGGTGATAAATGTAACCGGCACAAATATGGCCGACATCACCAGCGTAATGGATACGATAGCCCCGGCAATTTCATCCATTCCGTCGACGGCCGCCTTCATCCCCGATTCGGCTCCCTCCTCGAGTTTTGCGTGAATGATTTCAACCACAATTATGGCGTCATCCACCACGATACCGATGGCCAGCACCAGCGCAAACAGGGTCAACAGGTTTACGCTGTACCCAAACAGGTTCAGGAAAAAGAAGGTACCGATGATGGAAACCGGTACGGCAATGGCCGGAATGAGCGTTGATCGCCAGTCCTGCAGGAAGACAAATACCACGATAAAAACGAGCAGGAACGCCTCTAAAAAAGTGACAAACACCTTGTTGATTGAGGCTGTCAGGAAACTGTTTGCATCAAAAACGGTGGTATACTCCATCCCTTCCGGGAAAGATTCAGAGGCCTGTTCAATTTCAGCCTTGACATTTTCGACAACCTCCTGCGCATTGGCTCCTGCCGTCTTGGAAACAAACATGCCCACGCTGGGCCCTCCGTTGGCGGTACTGTGCACGCTGTAGGTCTGTGCCCCAAGCTCGACGTCAGCTACCTCTCCCAGCCTGAGCATCTCGGCATTCTGCCCCCCCTCCCGTATGATGATATCTTCATACTCTTCTGCCGTGGAAAACCGGCCTTTGTATTTCATGGTATACTGGAACGCCTGGCCACTGTTTTCCCCAATAGCTCCGGGAGCGGCTACAAAACTCTGCTCATTGAGGGCCCTGATCACATCATTGGGTACCAGGTCGTACGAGGCCATTACGTCGGGCTTCATCCAGATGCGCATCGAATAGGTGTTGGCCCCGAAGGCATCCGCCGTCCCAACGCCATTGACCCGCTGCAGCCTCGGTATCAGGTTGATGCGTGCATAGTTTTCGATGAAGGTCCCGTCGTGGGTTCCGTCTGGGCTGTACAAGGTGAATATGAGGAGTCGGCTGGTCTGCTGTTTCTGGGTAGTAACGCCGGTCTGCGTCACCTCCTGAGGTAGCATGTTCGAAGCCTGTGCCACCCGGTTCTGCACGTTTACCGCCGCAATATCGGGGTCGGTCCCCAGATCAAAAAATACCTGTATCTGGGCCCGGCCGTTGTTGCTGGCGGTTGAACTCATGTAGGTCATCCCCTCAACCCCGTTTATCTGTTCTTCAAGCGGAGCCACCACACTGTTGAGTACCGTTTCCGCATTGGCACCGGGATAGGTAGCCGTCACCTGGATGGTGGGCGGAGCGATTTCAGGATAAAGAGATACCGGCAGCGCATTGTATCCCAAAAACCCGAGGATCACGATAATAATGGAAATGACCGTAGAAAGTACCGGTCGTTCAATAAAGCGTTTTATCATTGTTATAGGCTTGTCGTCTTAAAAATATTCTAATTCCCGGAACGTCCCCGATTTACTGCTGATCCCGAATTGTAAGTGACTGATACAGGCTGTCAGCATTAACGGGCCGGGGCTGAATGGCTGCTTCATCGCTTAGTTGACCGGTTCCGGAGGATACGATTTTATCCCCTGCGGAGAGCCCTTCATCCACGACAAAAAGCTGCGGGGTAGAGATCGGGAGCACCGACACCGGGGTGCTTTCAACCGTATTGCTGTCGGTTACCGCAAAGACAAAACGTTTGTTCTGAATTTCATAGGTAGCCCTCTTGGGAATAACAATCGCCGACTCATGCAGGAACGGGATCTGCACGCTGGCTGATCCGCCGCTCCTGAGAACTTCCCTCGGATTGGGAAACGCAGCCCGGAAAGAAGCGGAGCCCGTCTCCTTGTCGATCAGCCCGCTGGCCAGCTTCAGGGTGCCCTGGTGCCCGTATGTGGAGTTGTCAGCCAATATCAGGTTCACATCCGGCATCTCCCGTACCTGTTGCTGGATGGTTCGTCCCTCTTCATCGCCAGAGACCTCACGGGCCATCTCCAGCAGTTCCCGCTCACTCATGGAGAAATAGGCATAGACTTCAGAAATATCCGACACGACCGTGAGCGGGCGACTGATATTGCTGCTCACCAGACTCCCGATCCTGTATGGGATGGTTCCGATAATGCCGTCGACAGGACTTTTTACCCTGGTATATTCCAGGTTGACACGGGCGTTTGTCAAGCGGGCCTCCGCCTGCGCCAGCGCGGCCTGGTTGGAGGTGAGCTGGTTCCGGGCAGACTGCAGCTGGTACTTGCTGACAATATCCTTTTCAACCAGGTTCCGGAGACGTTCAACCTCGTCTTCGGCGGTTCGCACGCTTGCTTCTGCCGCCTGTACGTTTGCCGTGGCCGAGCGGACCTCCTGCTCATACTCTTCGCTGTTCAGTGAGAAAAGTAATTCACCCTGGTTTACCCAGTCCCCTTCATCCACATGCATCTCAGTTATATACCCGGCCACCCGGGGACGTATTTCAACGGTTTGCCTTCCCTCCAGCGTGGCCGGATAGCTGCTGGTGAGCTCAATGGATCGGGGCTCCAACTCCAGCACCGGGTATCCCTCGACCGCCCCGCCCTGTTGCGGTCCCGGCTGCCCGGAATTTCCACAGGAAACCAATATCGGGATTACAAAAAGAGCAAAAATCGACCTGATTAATTTTTTATATCTGTAGTTCATTTTTTGTGAAGTGGAAGTGATTATTATTGGATAAATAGTTTGAACGTTGACCTTGTCAATCATTTTTGGATACCAGGTATTGGTACATGCTTGACAGAGCCTCTTCAAATGCTTCGATCTCCATATTTTTAATTTGGCCGGCCATCTCCTTGTCCAACTTCTGGTCAATGGCGCGGGCCCGTTCAAGGACCTGCAGGCCGGGTTTGGTTACGAGCAGCAACTTCCTTCGCTTGTCCCCGGAGTCGGTAACACGGGTAATAAAGTGGTTTGACTCAAGTCCATCGATATGCCGGAGTACCGCTGATTTGTCCCTGTCAACGATTTCTGCGACTTCCTGAAGAATCAGCCCGTCCTCCTTGTCCAAAATATTTAATATGAAATACTGCTCTACTGTCAATTCAATCTCTTCCTCTTCAAACCGCCTGATCAGGGTTCGCAGTATCTCTTTTACCAGGTAAGCGGTTCTGCAGCCGGTTGTGTTACAATATAAAATCTGGTCTGGTGCCATGAGAGTCGGGACTAGTGAGAATTACAAGATCGGCCAATATAAAGGTCAATAGTTGACCTACACAACTATTTTATGAAAAATCTTGTTAACCCGGATTATACCTGGAACAGCATAAAAGAAGATTAAATCTTTGATATTATTTCATACTTGTAGCATCATGCCCCGGGCGGAAGAATTTCTGTCTGACAAGGAGACAGGACAGAAAATATAGATCGGCTTTCCCCGGCCTTGACTGGGGCGCGGAAGCCGAAGCAGGCGTTTGTGGATGCCCTGCCGGTGATGGCTTTGATAGCGGGCAACCGGCGCAACGGACCATCAACATCCACGCCTGCACAGGCTGCAGCGTTTGGCCCATTCATCGCCTTTTTTAGTTCCTTTTGGGTCAAGCCAAAAGGGACACCTCGATTTGAAGAATAGTCACTTTTTTGGCCGGGCTTCTTCATCATCTTTCTTTTCGCTTCCTCCCGGTCACTAGCGCAACACCAATACCGAAGACTTGAAAGGCACAGCATAACACTGAAAACCGGGCTGACGTTAACTTAATTCTTGCATAAATTCGGGGCTGCAGATACGCAGGTACCGGTTGTAAAATCCATCGACGTATAAACATCTTGGTAAAAAACGAAAAGAACTGATACCTTGGCAAAATAATAATGACGCTCTTGCATGGTGTATGATTTTTTTGAAGTGACGTACTTTAATCCCGACTAGCCGTAGATTGCCATCTGCTCAGAAACAGATATCGGAAGCAGGCCAAATTGCGGATTCCCGGTACGCCACACGCTGAATTAAATCCAATCCCAAACAGTACAACCATCATGATCCTCTCCCTGTTGTTCTGGGTCGTTATATCGATTATTGCCACGACAATTTTATGGAAGGGAAGTGACTGGCTGGAGCAGTCGGCGGAAAAATTGTCGGAATATTATGAGCTTCCCGCCATTGTACAGGGAGCCGTTGTGGTGGCGATCGGTTCCAGCTTTCCCGAGCTCTCCACGGTTGTTCTCTCCTCCCTGATCCACGGGGAGTTTGAGCTGGGGGTCTCGGCGATCGTCGGTTCCGCGATCTTCAACATCCTGATTATTCCCGCATTTTCCGGTTTCGCCGCCCAAAATCCACTTGAATCCAACAGGGATCTGGTCTACAAAGAAGCGCAGTTTTACATCATATCAGTGGCGGTACTGATGATCACTTTTTCATTTGCGGCCATATATTTCCCCATTCCCACCGGCGATTCCGTCATTCTCGGGGAAATGAATCGTACCCTGGCCCTCTTTCCGGTTATCCTGTACGGATTTTACATCTTTATCCAGTACCAGGATACGATGGATTATGAACGAGCGTGGGAAGTTGAAGAGATCAATCCACTCAAACAGTGGGGGTGGCTTTTTCTCAGCCTGCTTGTAATTTTGGGCGGAGTTGAACTGCTGGTACGGGCGGCGATCCGTTTTGGTGAAATTTTGGGAACGCCCTCTTTCCTGTGGGGGATATCGGTGGTGGCGGCCGGTACCAGTATTCCCGACCTGTTTGTGAGCGTTCGCAAGGCGCGGAAAGGGGACGCGATAACATCGATGGCCAATATGCTGGGCAGCAATATTTTCGACCTGTTGGTCTGCATCCCGATGGGGATTCTAATCGCAGGGGCTGCCACGCTCAACTTTTCCATAGCCGCCCCGCTGATGGGGGCTCTCACTATTGCCACCCTGGTGCTGTTCAGCTTTTTGAGAACCGACATGATCCTCAGCCGACATGAATCCTTCTGGCTCATTATCCTTTACGTCCTGTTTCTCGTGTGGATGGGGCTGGAAAACTTCGGCGTGATCGATTCCATCCCCTCCCTGCCTCCATCGTAACCCGTATTTTTATTTCGTGAGAAATGAAGACCAGCAGTCTTTCAGCATTGCGGAAAGTTAAAAAACTCGAAATACAGGGTACGGTTATTTCCCCGGCTGTACTGAAAAACGAAGCTCTTTTACTTCACGTATGCTTCCGTTCTTAATACTCACGGGAACAAACGTGAACATCCATTCCCATGAGTTTCCACCGTGGGGAACTTTAAGTGAAATTTTATTCCACCCCTTGTTGAGTTTTATTTCAGCCGTAGTCCGGGAATATCCAGCTCGGGTACTACCGTAATGTTCCGTTCAGCGCTGTACTCCACCAGCTCTATAAAATCCTGCTGCGAATAGTATTTGCCGGGTTTTCGGCTGGTAGCTCTTGCCGACTGCAGCTCCGGGTATATCTTGCTCTCCAGCCTCCAGCCGGGATTGTCGGTGAGATGGAGGTGCAGAATGTTCATCTTGTAATTTGCCATTACATCGATTTGCTGTTTGAGCTGTTCCACGGATTGAAAATTGCGTCCCACATCAACCATATAGCCCCGTTTTTTGAACGCGGGCCAGTCGTGGATATCACAGCGACTCAGAAACGAACGATCACCTTTGTTGCGGATAAGCTGGCGAACCGTTTGAAATGCATAGAATGCCCCGGACGGGTCGGGGGCGACAATCCGCATATGATTTTCGCCTCTTATCTCGACGCTGTATGCTCCCCTGAAGCCGTGGGAATTCTCAACAACACCCTGTTGAACAGATATCGAAAGATCTGCACCTGAGCTGTTGCCTACTTCACTCAGCCCCCTGGCTGCCAACAACTTTTTCAGATGCGTTGTCTGGGGTGCAAAATCCGCTGCGGGATCGACCCAAAAATCCGTAATTCGGCTATCATTCGCTTTGCACTCCATTCTTTGAGGGGTGGGAATCAAGGGCGGATCCTCCCCGTTTGTGGATTGTCCTGATGAGAATACCGGGAGCAAGAGGAAG
Organism: Halalkalibaculum sp. DA3122; assembly: GCF_043951865.1. Taxonomy (NCBI): domain Bacteria; kingdom Pseudomonadati; phylum Balneolota; class Balneolia; order Balneolales; family Balneolaceae; genus Halalkalibaculum; species Halalkalibaculum sp. DA3122. Next base: position 29,749 of record NZ_JBINJF010000016.1, on the reverse strand, counting down.
AATAAAAGAAACAGGCTGAGATACCTTACCATAAACAAACCGGGTAATATCTAAAATAGGGAAGATTACGCGTTTACCTTTTGCAGGGCATAGGAAAAGAAATCCTGCCGCCGCAGCACCTGTTCAAGCTCCTCCATTTGCTGCTCGGTAGGCGTATGCAGAGGCAGTCGCGCCGGTCCGCAGTTTACACCCAGACGCTTCATCAGCCGCTTGGCTGCCGCGGCATATCCATATCGGTCTATTATGCGTACATAATTCATCGACCTGTTCTGCAGCTTTCGCACCTCTGTAATATCACCTGCACTAAAAGCCTTAAAGATCTGGTGGTACAGCAGCGGGAATAGATTATAGGTACTGCCAATAAATCCCTCGGCCCCCAACATCAGGCCACAACTGAGCAGTTCATCACTGCCAAATATCAGGTCAAAACGGCCATCCTGGTATTGAAGACAACGGCTGTAGTCAACAAAATCGTTGTGGCTGTATTTGATTCCCGCCAGGGTGGGAATTTCTTCAGCTGCCCGCTCCAGGAACTCATACATCGGCAGGTCCACGCCGGTCAGCGATGGGATGTGATAGTAATAAAACGGCGTTTGGGGCGCAGCTGCCGCCACCTCCCTGCAAAAGTCCACCAGCCGTTCTACCGAATCCGGTTTTCTATAAAAGGGACCCACTGTGGAGATTCCAGCCACTGAACTGCAATTTGCGGCGTGTCTTGCCAGTGTCTTTGCCTCTTCAAGCGACGAATGCCCTACATGCACCAACAGCTTAAAATCTTTTGAGACGACTTTATCCCATGCCTCTGCAAGTGCTTTTCTCTCATCAACGGTCAATTCAAGGCCTTCACCCGTAGAGCCGTTGATAAATACCCCTGTTATATTATTGTGTTTATATAACTCAAACAGTTCCGGTATCACGTCCACATTGATACTCCCGTTGCTATTCATGGGAGTAAAGGGGGCTGCTACCAAACCTTTAATTTTCTCGGTTTTCATTTAAATGATTTCTTGTCTATTTGATTAAGATTCTGTTTTCAAGAAGACTTTGCAAAATCCTCAACTCCTTGCCTCGTTCTGAGGGAGTTGTACCCCGTTTAAAAAGTCAATACGGTCGGCGGTACAACTAACCTTCCAATAAAATAGCAGGTTTTGCAAAGGTTCCGTCAATTTAATACCAGTACCTGTGTTTACTTTACCGGTACTATCAAGATCCAGCAGATATAAAAAGTATTGGTGAGACAGCCAGTTTAATCCAACTGTTGAAATTTACTGTCCAGTTCGTGCATTTTAAAGCGTACGCTCACGATATAGGGTTCTTTCTCCTTTTCCCAGTGACCATATGTCGTAGCCACAATGGTTCCGTCCGGCAAAAGTTCCAGTGCAGGATATGCGCAGTCCCAGTCATGCTTATTATCCATAAGCCGCACCCGGTACTGTCCCTCGCGACGGGGATTGAGGATGTCCTCATACCGGCCGACCCATCCCACCCAGTCGCCTCTGGTTGGCGAAACGTGCGTCATATCCCGAAATGAGATGAACAAACGGCCGTCATGGGTATATACCGCCTGGTGACGGTCGCCGGTCAACGCGCCGGGAAGCTCCACCGGATCGCTCCATGTTGTTCCCTCGTCGTCAGAAAAGATGACAAATGAATTAAACCGGCGGCTGTTCTCCCGCAGGAGCATGGCAATCTGGTTGCCGTCTGGAGAGCGGAGCAGGCCCGGCTCGCACAAATCAGCCTCCGGATGGGTAGCGACGACTACCGGGTCCGTCCAGCTCAGGCCTCCATCCATTGAACGTGTCTTGTATACGTAAAACTGCCCCGGCTCGCCTTCCCCGTCAATAAAACGGCCGTCATCATGGAAAAAAGCCATGTGTGACCCATCTTTTAACCGGATAAGATCTGACATCGCAACAATACCGCCAAAATCACCGATCGGTTCGAGTGGCGACCAGATGTCGCCCTCATCCCCAGAAACTGCCATCCTTATGGGGTAGAGTCCTGAAAACATAATCAGGCGCTTATTTCCCTCCGAATCAACTACCGGGTAGATAGTGGGCACTTCCCTGGATGTCGACCAGTTTTTCGGCACGGAAAGGCGATCGCTCCAGGATAATCCGCCGTCAATACTTTTTTTCATCACTATCGGCCCGTTGCCGTGACCTTTCGGGTAGACCGCCAGTATGGTTTTCCGGTCGTCCAGCAATACGGTTGTCGGGTGGCCCAAATATTGCCCCTCCTCCCGGTCAACGATAACCTGCCGGTCGGTTTCGCCGGCCAGGTCAATAAGCGGTATGTTATATCCTCTTGGCTGCTCAATACCAGGACGCTTATTTACCTCATTTCCGAGGAACGGCAGGTAACCTGCTCCCGCGAGGAGCGTGGTTAACTGTAAAAAATCGAATCGTTTCATTGTACAATCCCTGTTTCTGAAAATTTCGTTTTACGAACGTGCCTTCGAACCTGTGTGCGACACACCCGTTGTCATCCATCTGAAAGTTCTGAAATTCTGACTTTTTGAAAATAGAGCTCGCGAACCCCTTCGTACAATATTCCCACGGTCTGTTCGTCGACGGCCGTCAGGCAGGAGTACCCAAAGCCCCTGTTTTCATTCAGCAACACCTGTCTGTTTTCAGGCCAGCTCATTCCACCATCCCGGCTCATTTTAATAGTCATATTTTCACGGGCTTCCCTGCTGTCGGGATTGGAAAAAAGGAGGCAGTGCTTGCCGGATTCCCCCTCCAGGTGCGGAAAATGGATAAGACTGGCCATACAGACCGGCTCTTTCAGCGCAGAACGGGTCGTGGGATGCCTGGTCCACGTTCGGCCGAGATCCTCCGTCGTATATACGGACCGCGATCCCCCGCGATTATCGCGCATGTTCAGCATCAGCGAGCCGTCACTCAGCTCAGCGACCTGTGCTTCGGTGGTATTGGATTTCGCTCCTGTACCGATATTCCAGGTCTTCCCGTGATCTTTACTGTAGATGATCGTGGAGTAGGGCATGCCGTCCGCATCCCTGAACTGGGCGGGAAATACCAGCGTTCCATCGCTCATCGTGATACCGCGGCCGGGACCCTGGAGCAGCAGCTGCCATTCCGGCTTCTTTATCTGCCTCGTAATATTGATCGGCTCCGACCAGGTCTCCCCGTCATCTTCACTTTTGACCAGCAGGAACTGACCGGTCGCTTCCGGGCTCAACCCGGGGCCGGAAGCATCCCAGGCACGCTGTCCCGGCATTCCGTGTGTCCAGAGCCCGGCTACCCATATGGTACCGGTTTCCCTGTCAACCAGAATCGAGGGGTCGCCGACGCCGTTTTCCTCTTCCGGACGACCGCCCCACTCTCCCCGATCCATAATAATCTGCATCGGCTGCCAGGTTTGTCCCTTGTCAAAACTCCTGCTTATGCCCACATCGATATCGCCCTGCAGATCGCTGGAGTTATCGTACCGGATATCATAGGCCGCAATGAGCGTACCACTGTTGGTTGTTACCAGCCCGGGGATACGGTAGGTATGCACCCCGTTTTGACCGCGCTTTCGCAGTGCAAATCCCAGTCTTAACGCTCCTTCCCCCGATCTGCTCACGGGATTGACAGTCTGCCCTCCGGCCAGCAGCGCACTGTCCAACCCGGCATCTACCCTGTGCAGCAGGTCTGCTTCGGGATTGACTTTATAGGAAACCCAGAAGTAGTGGACTCCACGAGGCAGCTGTTGCTCGGCCCTGAGTGCAATATTTTTTCCGGCCGATTCGGCCACATCCAGCGAATTTTTTGTATTAAAAACCGAGTCCCCACCCGTGTAAAAGAGTGCAATTTCATCAATATCATCCAGATCCGTAGTGCCACCGGTGGAGATCTCAAACTGCTCTACCTGACCTTCCGAACGAACATCCACTGCTATCCTGAGCACAGGGTTGGCTTCCTTGCCGATCAGCACCGGCCGAACGGTTTGGCTGGTCGATATTTGTATTGCAGGAATCTCATCCTGCCTTGTTGTCTCCTGGTTGCTTCTACAACCTGCAAATAATACGAGTAGTAAAAGGGTAAAAGTAATTCCTTGTTTCATATGACACATCATTTCACGACCGTTTGTACTTTCCAAATACAGATATTCTCATTTTTCGGTCCAGTTAAATTTATTTTTAAAAAGACAGTAATTTTTGATGACTTGTCAGTCTTGGAGATCTTTGAAGACAGCGGTTTTTCGAAACCTTTCTTAATAAACCTATAGAACCCGCCTGATTCAACATGAGCTTTCAAACATCAAAATTAGCGAAAAATCACCGTTAATGCGTTTACCGGTTAAGGACCGGTCCCAAATTATAAGCGGATCATTTCTCCTTTTCTCCTTCTTCCAGGGAAGTACTTTTTTACGTTCATCAATAGTTCATTACCACTTTGGCTGATAAACCTACCCAAAAAATCTCCACTGGAAGAGGGAGCTTGGGAGGTTGTCCCTTTGCTTAAAAGAATCGGTATCCTTTTTTGCCGGTAACAGGTTTTAGTTAATTCCCGAATCCGGCCCCTCCCCTGCCAGAGGCTGGCGGGAGAGAAAGGCTCAGATTTCGGGTCAGGGAAAGGGGATATGGGATAGTATCCCTTTCAGGGAACAAAACTATTCTTGCGTGTAGCCGGGATTTTGTTCGAGTTCGCCATTCAGGCTGAGCGTACTTTGCGGTATGGGCCACAGCAGCAGGTAATCCTGTCCCTGCCTGTTTTGCAGAGAAGGCACCAGTTCAAATGCTTTGCCAAACCGCACCAGATCCCACCAGCGCTTGCCTTCAAACGCGAGTTCACGCAGCCGCTCTTGTAAAATGGCTTCGTCGTTGGCCTCCTGCGACCCGTTTGTGAATACGTGGTCAGTATAATCGTCGCCGTAAGCACGCTGGCGTACCTGGTTGATTTCGGTTGAAGGATCCTGCCCAAGGGCGTTCTTGGCCTCTGCAATCATCAGCAGGACGTCGGCATAACGGTACAAGATCACATCATCCATGAAGTTGCGACCGCTTTCGTTGACAAATCCCCTGAACTTTCGCACAGCGGTAGCATAGAGGGTCGTATCGTTTCCGGCCACTTCCTCCACCTCCACGAACGAAGCATCTTTTCGACTGTCATCATCCGTAAACTGGTTTCTGAGTGTCTCCGAAGGTCCCCAGCGGTTGAGTCCGCCACCCAGTCCCAGCAGGCTGTCGGATTCCTGGGTCACATTTTGCGGGATCTGGTCATTTCGAACATACATGAGGTTGTTATACATGCTGCCTGACTCCAGGTCCTCGAAGTGTACAGCCATCAATATCTCCTGGTTGCCCTTGTTGTCATAGCGGAAGATGTCATCAAAATTATCCAGCAGACCTACATTGGCAGACTGAACTTCCTGCAGGGCGGTAAGTGCGGTCTGAAGATCCGATTCTCCCCCGCCCATGCGCTTGGCCGTCCAGAGGTACACGTTTCCTTTCAGGGCGTTTGCGGCCGGTCGCGACCAGGTGCAGCGACAGGTTGGAAAGCTGTCATCCGGGAACAGGTCGAGTGCGGCGTCCAGGTCCTGCTTGATCAGCTGAAAGATTTCACTGACGTCGGCCTGCGGTTTGCCGGTACTTCCCTCACCCTGGATTCCTTCGATCGGCTCGGTCACCAAAGGCACATTGCCCCAGGTACGCGCCAGCATAAAGTACACATAGGCCCGCATCGTGTGAGCCCGCGCCAGCGCCCTGTTTTTGTCATCCTCGCTGGTGAAGGCGATATCCGGAATCTCATGGAGCGCCAGGTTGGCGGTGTAGATGGTGGTATACAGCCGCAGCCAGTCCGGGCCGGCAAAGTTGGCGTCTATCGTGTTCTCAAAATAGCGCTCCAGCCCTTCCGAGGCCTGAAGTCCGTACGACATCTCTTCGCTCCGTGCTCCACCCCAGATATACAGATTGGAAGCTGCCTGGGGACGGAACCATTGATACATGCTGTTTAATCCACCCTGTACATCCTGCTCATTTTCCCAAAACGAATTTGCCGTTATGGTACTGGTGGGCGAAAGTTGCAGGTCTTCCGTACATGAGACGGCCGTTAAAAGACCGACTCCCAAAAGCACTATGGTTGTTAGCTTTTTCATTGTGTTATCCTGATTTCTTTAAAATTCATTGAATTAACCCTTCTCACTATTCCAGTCTACAAGCTCAGGTCGATACCGAAAATGAAGCTCTGCGGGTTGGGATAGCGACCACTGTCCTGGCCGCCCTCTTCCGGGAGCAAACCCTTGTAAGAGGTAAAGTAGTGCAGGTTGTTGCCCGTAGCGTACGCCCGCACCCTCTTCAGGCCCAATCCCCTGATCCAGTCATTGGGGATGGTATAGCTTAGCGTTATTTCCCGCAGTGAGAGGTAATCCCCCTTCTCATAGTACCGGGTATTTCCCCTGAAAAGGTTGTTTTGTGCCAACTGGTCGGCCCAGTAATACCGGGGTACGTCCGTATCCCTGCGATCTGGCAGCCACGATTTCTCCACAACCTCTTTTGAGATATTGATATCGCCCTGGAACTGGCCGTTAAACCGGGCCAGGCTTTCATGGTAGATTGTGTGACCGAGCGCAAAATCGGTGCGCACAAGAAGTGAAAGATTATTGTAGGTAAAGGTATTGCTGAATCCCCCGGTCCAGTTGGGATAGATATTGCCGGCGTAAACCTGGTCACGGGTGTCAATAATCCCGTTTCCATCTTTGTCCAGCCATTTCACATCGCCGCCGAACTTCGTTTTGTCGGTTCCGGCAACCAGCATGTCGGTAGGACCTTGGGCAGCCTCCTCATCCGTGGCGTATATACCCAGTTGCTTGTAGGCGTACATATCGCCCAGGCGGCCTCCCTCCTGCAGTCCGCCCTTGTAGACGTAGTCATCCACCTCGGGATCGTAGACAAGAATTCCGCCGATGCGGTTGTTTTCGTTGTCATTTTCCGGAAGCTTCAGAATCTTGTTCTGGTTATAGGAGGCGTTGGCTCCAAATGACCAGTTAAAGCCCGCCCGCTCCTGGATGATATCGGCCTGCACTTCAAATTCAACTCCCGTGTTTTCGAGCGATCCAAGGTTGGTCAAGATGCTTTGAAACCCGGTATAATGGGGAAGTTGCAGGTCCTGGAGCAGGTCGTCCGTCACCCTGCGATAATAGTCAAACAGCACGCTGACACGGTCGTTGACAAGACCCAGGTCAAATCCGAAATCAACGGTGCGGGAGCGTTCCCACTTGAGATTTTGATTGGGTAGTCGGGTGCTGGCTACCATCGGCTGCCCGTTGTATTCTGAACCTACGCTGTACTGTCCCTGCGCGTGGAAATCTGACAGGCCGCTGATATTTCCGTTGACCCCGTAGCTTCCCCGCAGCTTGAGAGAGGACAGCAGATCCGGCATTTCGGACCAGAAATTTTCTTCATGCACATTCCATCCCACCGAGATGCCCGGGAAAAATCCCCATTTATTGTTGTCGCCGAGGTTTGACGCGCCGTCATACCGGGCAGAGGCCGACAACAGGTATTTCTGCTTGTAGTCGTAGCTCACCCTGCTGAAATATCCGGCGATCACCTGGTGGGAAGTGCTGCTGGAAACAGCGGTTTCCTCGGAAGCGGCATTAAGCGTGGGAATATTATCGGTGGCGGCTCCACGCCCCGCAGCAAACAGGCTGTAGTTCTTTCGGTCGTAGTAAGAAAAGCCGGCCTTCGCAGAAAAGTTGTGACCTCCCGCAAATGTGTCGGTATAGGTGAACACGCCATCAACTTCCTTCTGCCAGTACATGCTGTGAGAGGCCGAGGCATTTCGGGAGTCGATCAGCTGATTTGCAGAAAAGTAGTAGGCTTTCTGGAATGAGTTGTCGATTCCCTGGACAGCGTACAGCGAAGCTGAAGGTTCAAATGTCAGGTTGTCAATAATTTCCCAGGTGGCGTTCAACCCGAGCGTTATCCGGTTCAGGTTGTTTTCGGCGAGACTCTGGTTGAGATGATACACCGGGTTCCCGATCGTGCGGTTTTGACCGGGAGCCAACGTCCCGTCTTCATACCGGAACTTGGCCGTGGGAGGAAGACCCAGTGCCCGCTGGAAAATATGATTTACATTGAACACCTGGTCATCGCTTGAGTTTGTAAAATTGACATTTCCGCGCACATTCAGGTTGTCACGGACCTGCACATCGCCGCTGGCATCCAGGCTCAGGCGCTGGTAGCCGGTTTCGATCGCCGCCCCTTCGCTGTCCAGGAAGCCTACGCCAACTCGATAAGTAGCGTTTTCCGATCCCCCGGATGCGGAGAGATAGTGATTGGTGGTCAGCCCCGTTCTGAAAAGCTTGTCCTGCCAGTCGGTATCGTTAAAGATGATCGTCTTTGAGGGATCCAGCGGATCCGGCATGCTTTGCCAGCCTTCGTCCAGCTTGTGCTCATTTTCGGGGGTGAGGTACTGCGGCGTAAACGCCGTATTTTTGGTCAGGTCGTTGCCTATTCCAAACCCGATTGGCAGATCCAACCGACTGGTATACTGCGGGTGCTTCTCTCCGGTGGCCGCCATTCCCAGCCGCGCAAACCGTATATACTCGCGCGCGCTGCCAAGGTCATAAAAGTCGCCCAGTCTCGACATCTGCACGCTCGTCTGGTAGTTCACCTGGGTCTTCCCGCGCTGTCCGGACTTTGTCTCCACGATAATAACCCCGTTGGAAGCCCTGGCACCGTAGATAGCTGTAGAGGCGGCATCCTTGAGTACCTGGATACTTTCAATATTGTTGGAATTCAGATCGTTGAGATTATTTCTTTTAACCCCGTCAACAATATAAAGAGGCGTGGCTCCATCCGGATTGCTGATAGAGGTTCCGCCGCGCAGTACAACCTGTGGCGCAGCACCCGGCTGGCCGGTGGTGTTCTGCACGCGCAGTCCCGACACGCTGCCCTGCAGCGCTGATGCCACATTGGTAAACGGCACGTTTTCTAAGACCGAAGTATCCATCTTGGCTACCGAGGTGGTCAGGGTGGCCCGCGACTGCTCGCCGTAGCCAATGACGACTACCTCGTCCAATTGACCTGTACTTGCGACCATAGCCACATCAATGACAGATCGCCCCATAACAGGGATCTCCTGAGACTGGAAACCCACGGAACTAAACACCAGCGTGTCGTCTTCGGCTACCTCAATCTCATACATCCCGTCCACATCAGTTGCCGTACCCTGGGTAGTTCCTTTTATAATTACATTCACACCGGGTAGTGTTTCTCCAGACTCCTGTTCTACTACCGTACCCGTAACGGTATGCTGCTGAGCCTGGGCTGTTGCGTCATGTACCTGCATGGAAAAAGCGAGGCACATCAAAAACATGAGTGCTGAACGTATCCTGGTTTTCATAACTTCCTTTATTTTCGATTTAGAGATTATTTTCCGGAATCCCTTCTCATTTATTTAATCAGATTGTAATAAGTTGTGTTTTATTTTAGGTTGTTTGGTTGTGATTTCTATTTATTTAAGCTTCCAAGCCTGTTTCATACCCCATGATGATTAAGATTTGGAGTGATATCTACTCAAAAATTCAAACTCATTACCTCTATATTGATATTTTTCCCTAAAACCACCCTAAAGAGAGCAATCTTGCAGTATAATAACTAGGTTGGCTACGATAGAAGCGAAGGCGTCACAGCAAAAACGGGGAGACGCAAATATTTTTTTGAGCTTTTCAATTCTTTTATTAACCTGTTATCAGCCTTCCAAGCCAAAGTTTTACAGAAGAATTCTCTATACGATTGTTACATCCTGGTACTTTTGAGTGCCTGAATTTTAAGACTTTGGTTATATGTTTATCCTGCATCCAATTCAGTTATCACGTTCTCCCGCAATGCAGTTTTCCCGGACCCATTTTACGGGGAGTATCGGGCGGGCGCTCTCTATTTTACTGTTGCTCTGGCTTTCTCCTCTTCTGTTGCAGGCGCAGTCCCCGCCGGCGGAACCACTTTCCAAGGATATTGTAAACTGGAACCGGCTGCCTGACCTGCCCAACCCGGCGGGCGTTGCCGGCGCTTTTGTTGGCCGTGCGGGGGATGCGCTTATTGTGGCGGGAGGAGCAAATTTTCCCGGGGCTCCGCCATGGGAAAACGGGTCAAAGGTATATCACGATCAGATCTACATCCTGCAAAAAGACACTTCCGGATATCGCTGGCTGTCCGATCCCGACCTGAAACTACCCCACCCGCTCGCGTATGGCGCAACAATTCGCGACGGGGAGAGCCTGCTGCTCATCGGAGGCACTGATGGAACGGAAGTCAAACGGAACGTATACCGGCTAAAGTGGAATCCCGGGGAAGAGTCGATCGGAATCCGGGAGCTCCCTCCCCTGCCCCGCCCGCTGGCATTTATGGGAGCCACACGCCTCAATGACCGAGTCTACGTTGCGGGAGGGCAACATTCACTGGCATCACCGGGGGCCTCGAAAAGTTTCTGGCAGCTCGATCTCTCGCAACAGGGCGAAGATCTCAACTGGGAATTTCTCCCCGCGTGGCCCGGTGCGGCCCGTGTGCTCCCGGTGGCTGCAGGCCAGCACAAGGGAGATACGCCCTATTTTTTCCTGTTCAGCGGCCGCAATGTCAATCCAGACGGCTCCATGGAGGTACTCAGCGACGCCTATCGCTATAATATTAAATCCAGTGAGTGGGAGTCACTGGAACCGATAGCTCACAACCTTCATGGAAACGGGCGTTCCGTCATGGGGGGAACCGCCATAGCGACGGGAGATGCCCACATCCTCATTTTCGGGGGCGACCCGGGAGACGCCCTGGTGGAACGGCTGCAAATAAGTGCCCGGATCGACAGCCTCAATAACCGGATGGCCACGGTCAGCCGCCCTTCTCAAAAAGGGGCCCTTCAAGAGCAAGTGGATCAGCTAAACCGGCAGCTCCTGTCCAACCTGCAGCAAGAGCAGCCCTTTTCCAGGGATATTCTTTCCTACCACACCATTACCGATACCTATGATAAAATTGGAGAACTGCCAACCCCGGCACCGGTGACCACCCGGGCCGTTCAATGGGATGAAGATATCCTCATTGCCAGCGGTGAAATACGCCCCGGGGTCCGCAGCGCCAACATATGGAGGGGGCAGATCGAGGCCCGAACCCCGACGTTTGGATGGGTAAACTACGCAGCGCTGGGACTATATGGACTTATTCTCGTCGGCATGGGAATCTATTTTTCTCGTCGAGAAAACGCCACCGACGACTATTTTCTGGCGGGCAACCGTATTCCCTGGTGGGCTGCGGGCATCAGCATTTATGCCACGCAGCTGAGCGCCATCACCTTTATTTCGACGCCGGTCCTCTCATTTGCCGACAACTGGATCGTATTTATCGCCTATTTTACAATTTTCCTGATGGCCCCTGTGGTCATCTATTTCTACCTGCCCTTTTTCCGACGGCTGAATGTGACCTCGGCCTATGAATACCTGGAAAAGCGGTTCCACCTGGGCGTTCGCCTTTTCGGGAGCATCTCGTTTATACTGTTTCAGCTCGGCAGAATGAGTGTCGTCGTCTTCCTGCCCGCATTGACGCTCACAGCCATCCTGGATATGAATATTTATGCCGCCATCGTCCTGATGGGACTGCTGGCTATCGTCTACACGACCCTCGGCGGCATTGAGGCGGTCATTTGGAGTGACGTGCTGCAGGTGGTCATTCTTATCAGCGGCATACTTTACAGCCTCTACTTCATTACCGACTATGTAGGGGGACTAGATGTGGTATACACGACCGCCGTGGCGAACGAAAAGCTTCAATTCCTGGAGTTGGATTTCAGCTTTACCGCCCTCGCTACCTGGTCGATCTTCCTGGGCTCCTTTGCCCTGCAGTTTGGTCCCTATACCACCGACCAGGCGGTCATCCAGCGCTATCTGACCACCGAAGACGAAAAATCAGCAGCCGACAGCATCTGGACAAACGGCATCATCTCCATTCCCACCGGCTTTCTTTTCTTTGCGCTCGGCACCTGCTTTTACGTCTTTTACAAGCTTAATCCCGAATTTCTCTCCGTCGGGATGCAGAACGACCAGGTATTTCCGCTCTTTATCGGCCAACAGCTGCCGGTTGGATTTGCAGGGTTGCTGATCGCCGGCATCTTTTCCGCCTCGATGTCGAGCCTCGACAGCAGCATGCACAGCATCGCCACGGTGGCCACCGTCGATTTTTACCAGCGTTTTGTGCCGGCCTCTCGCGAGTCGACCCGGCTTCGACTGGCACGCTGGGTCACTGTTGCCGTCGGCGCACTGGGAACGCTCATCGCCTGCCTGCTGGCCAGTTTCCCGATTCAGTCTCTCTATTTCTTTTTCCAGGAGATCATCGGGCTGCTCAGCAGTGCTCTTGCCGGCATCTTCATCCTCGGCATTTTTACGCAGCGCACCCACGGCACCGGAGCGCTGACCGGGGCTGCAATCAGCCTGATCGCCCTCTATTTTGTTAAATTCCACACGCCGATCCATTTTTATATCTATCCCTTGATCGGGATACCGGTGTGCGTGATTACAGGATACCTTGTCAGCTTGTTTCTGCCCGACCACGGCAAAAAGCTGGAAAACCTGACCTACCGCACGCTGGTGGCAAAATCTCCCTAGCCCGGATTTCTCACGAGTATTTTGGACAAAATCATGTAACTTTATGGATGACAATAACTTATACCGTTTTTTATTGCCAAATCATCATTACAGTCTGTAATGGGCTGCGAAATTCGCCTTTCAGCTGCGTTGTAGGACAAATCGCCTTGCTGAAAAACCAATTTCCTGGTGAGAAATGCGGGCCAGTTCGCTGGATATACCCTCTGATAAATTTGAAATCCGGATATCAATACTATGCCAAAACAGACATTTACCGAATTAGCTCAGCTTTACAAAGATACCTTGCTAAACAGCGTGATCCCTTTCTGGGAAAATCATTCCATCGATGAAGAATATGGCGGCTACTACAGCTGTCTCGACCGGGACGGAACCGTCTACGACACCGACAAATTCATCTGGCTGCAGGCACGACAGGTCTGGACATTTTCGATGCTCTACAACCGCGTGGAATCGCGACCAAGATGGCTGGAGATAGCCAGAACCGGGTACGAGTTTCTAAAAAAACACGGGCGTGATACCGAAGGGAACTGGTATTTCTCGCTCACCCGCCGGGGAGAACCCCTGATCCAACCCTACAATATTTTTTCGGACTGTTTTGCGGCGATGGGATTTCAGGCCTACGGAAAGGCCTCGGGCGATACAGAAGCCAGGGAAATTGCGGTTCAAACCTACCAGAATATTCTCCGCAGGCAGGATAATCCCAAGGGGCAGTATGAGAAATCGGTCCCGGGTACCCGTCCCCTCAAAGGATTTGCCCTGCCGATGATACTGAGTGTGCTCACCCTTGAGATGGAAGAAGCATTGGACACCGGGGAAGTGGAAAAAACACTCGACCGGTGCATTCACGAGGTGATGGAGGTATTCTGGGATTCGGACAAAAAAATTATCCGCGAGCATGTGCTGCAAGACGGCAGCTGGTCCGACAGCTACGAGGGTCGCCTGGTCAACCCGGGACACGGCATCGAGGCGATGTGGTTTATCATGGAGATCGGCCGGCGCCGCAAGGACCAGTCGCTGATTGAACGGGCTACAGACCGAACGCTGCAGCTGCTCGATTTTGGATGGGATGACAAATATGGCGGGATCTATTATTTTCTCGACGCCGAGGGGCACCCTCCCCTGCAACTGGAGTGGACCCAGAAGCTGTGGTGGGTTCATCTTGAAACCCTTATTTCCCTTTCCAGGGGATACCTTTTGACCGGTCGGGAAGAATGCCTGGAATGGTATGACCAAGTCCACGAGTACAGCTGGTCCCGTTTTTCCGACGCAGAGCAGGGCGAATGGTTCGGATACCTGAACCGCCGGGGCGAACGCTATACCACGCTAAAGGGCAGCAAGTGGAAAGGGTGTTTTCATGTACCCCGGGCGATGTACGAGTGCTGGCATACATTCGAAGCGCTGACCAAGCAATATTGAGTAATCCGAAATCACAGATCCAGATGCGAATCAACAACCGATTTCCAAACCACATATCCCTGACCATTTAAATGGAGGCCATCTTCGGTATAATCGGGATTAAGTTTGTCTTCGCCTGTGCTGAAATCATCAAAAAGGTTGATAAAAATGGCTTCCTTTTCCCGGGCCAGCGCCGCCAGGCGGCTATTGGCCTCTTTAATTTGCGGGGTTTTATCAGTATGAGAAGAAAACTGGGAAAACTCGTCATTTACCGGCAAAATACTTTGGACATAGATTTCCGTGCGGGGCGTTTCACGCCGAATTCGGTCAAGAATTTTCTCATAGTTGGAAATAACCGTTTCAACCGGAATTCCGCGAGCCAGATCATTTACGCCTATCATGATAAACACCTGGGCGGGACTGGATTCAGTAACCTCCGAAAGACGATACAGGATGCCATCCGTCACATCGCCGGAGATTCCCCGATTTTTCAGCCTAGGGCTGCCGAACAGCTCAGCCCACTCGTTTCCGTCGGTGATACTGTCTCCCAGAAATATAATCTCGTTCTCCGCATTGGGAAGATGCTCAAAAAGCGTCTTTTTGTGGTAGTAGTATGCTCCGAAATCCGGCTTTTTTTCGGTCGATTGAGCGTGACTGTCGGTCATTAAAAATGCGAAAAGTACGACACAGAAAACCGTACCTCTATATTTGAGTCTCATAATCGTGCTGTTTGAATGCAGGTTTGAATTAAAAATGAATAATAATCAATGAGTGTATTAATTGCAGATAGTGGTTCTACAAAAACGGACTGGGCCCTCCTGGCGGGAGGAACCGTTCAGCGATACAAGACAGAGGGACTGAATCCCTATTTCCATTCAACGGAAAGCATCAAGTCGGTACTTCGGAGCGGCTTAAGACCCAGTCTCAGGGAGCATGCGGTCGAGTGCATCCTCTTTTATGGATCCGGCTGCGATTCCCCGGAAAAAATTACCGGTATGGAGAAGGCCCTGAATCAGGTTTTCCCGGGCGTGCGGGCCGAGGTTCATGAAGATCTTCTGGGAGCCGCACGCGCCTGCTGTTTCGACCAACCGGGTATTGTCAGCATTTTGGGGACCGGATCGAATTCCTGCCGTTACGACGGAACCCGCATTGTGCAGCAGATCCCCTCCCTCGGCTATATCCTGGGAGATGAAGGGAGTGCCGGTTTCTTCGGGCAGCAACTGCTGAATCGCTACTACAGGGATGAGCTGCCCGCTGATCTCAAAACAACGCTTGAACAGGAGTACGAAATGGACCTGGAATTGATTGTAGAAGGGATATATCACAACGAGCAATCCAGTCGTTACGTGGCCTCTTTTAGCTCATTTCTCGGTGAGAATCGCGGACATCCATATGTACAATCGATGCTGGAGTCCGGCTTCAGGGAATTTATTGAGCGTATTATTCTGAAATATGAATCGCCCGAAGATTATCAGATACACTTCATCGGGTCCCTGGGGCATGCCTACCGCGGTATGATCTCAAGGCTTCTCACCTCGTACGACCTGACGCCCGGGAAATTCATACAGCGCCCCATGCAGCGGCTGATTGAGTTCCACACGCAATAAAAATGACACCAACAGCCGCCGGTAGCCGGATTGAACCTGATTCTGTCTATAATTCATCCGAAGCAGGTATCAACCGAGCTTCCAGGTTGGGATCCTCCATGTCTTCGTCCAGTGGGAACATCGGCCTTTGAATTCTCTCATAATTCAGCCGTTCCAGGTCCTGATCCACCCCGCCGGGTGTCAATGCCATGATCCAACCCTCCTGCATCTCGTATAACTCCGGAACCAGGTACCCGATCTTGACGACCACAACATCGGTTTCCCGGGGATTGAGTCCGAGGCGCGTAAAATCATCCTCATGATGATACGGCTTCCGCTTCTTGGTTACGATCACATTTACGCTGCCAATTTTTACCACCACTTCCGTTTCAGCATCCCGGTCGCCGTGTTCAATCGCCGTTACGGTCCCGGTAAGTTGTATCGGGGGAGAAAACCGGTCATCTACCTGAGCCCCGGCATATGCGCTGACTTCGCCCCCCACGCCCACCTGCACGGCTTGCTCCACCAATTTCGGTCCCGGTAAGGAGGCATATATCAGGGAAGGGCCGTCTGCCGACTTGAACTCAGGTCGTTCCAAAATTCTTCTCAACGTCCACGTTACATCCCCGGCGCCCCCGGCAGTTGGATTATCTCCCATATCACTGATGAAGAAGGGGCTCTTATCACTGGCAATAGCCTTGTCCAGGCTTTTCTGGAGGGATGCCGTGGGAGCGATAAATTCAAATTCATCCCGCACCTCCCAAAAACTGGTGGCGAGTTCTTCAGCGGTACTTGTCACTTTTTCCCTGTCATCCCCGGTAACCATGACCGCGGCATGATTACGAGGTTCGTCCGCCCAGGCGTATCCCACCCAGATAGCTGCATCGATTACTCCTTCCTGGTTGGCTGCCGGGGCGACTTTCGCATATAAACTTTTTGCGGGATCCACTCTCGTACTTGTTTTTTCACCCGGCAGCAGTATCGGCACCGGAATCCACGCTTTATATTCGGGCTTGCCTTTTCCACTCTCGATCCTCTCCAGCAGATTTTCCACCGCCCGTTTTTTCGACTCCAGCGCATCTTCATGCGGAGCCATCCTGTAGCAGGTAATAAGGTCGGTATTCCTGGCCAGCCGTTTGGAGACATTCCCATGCAGATCCATCGAGGTTGAAATAATGGTTTCCTCCCCTACAACTTCCCGGACCCTGGTGATAAAATCTCCCTCCGGGTCATCGAGACCAACCACACTCATCGCCCCGTGAATATCGAAGAACAGCCCGTCATAAGGGCCGTTCTCCCTGAGCCTGTCAAGCGTCTCTGTTACCAGCGACTCGTACGCTTCCCTCGTCACTATGCCCCCCGGCAGTGCATGTCCCCTGAGGGTCGGAATCCAGTGGGCGCGTTTTCGATTCAGCGAGTCGGGGGCCAAAAAGGGATAAAAGGAGAACACGTCATCTCCTCTCCGGGCGTGGAACGCCTCTTCATGGGTAACGGCGGGAGAAAAGGTGCTTGATTCAATGGCTAGGCCCGCAATAGCGATACGGGGCAGATCCTCCTGCTGCCTGTTATCACTTGATTCGCTGCATCCCGCGATTATAATCAGTAAAGCCCAAAAGTAGGACACTTTTTTCATCTCGATCGTTTTACTTTACACTGTGATTTGTTTGTTTTGTTCAAAAAGCGATAAAACCCGACGTTTTGCAAAGATTTTACTGACAGGAATGATTTTATGAGGGTTTTGCAAACCCTCAATTCCTCTTTTGGGAGTTGTGCTTCCGTTTAAAAGGGGAATAAGATCAGTACCCCACCTCCCAAAAAATAGTGGTTCTACAATGGGGCTTTTTATATTTTCGGGGAGCAATGCAGGCCAGCTCCCCGGAAATAATAGCTGCCGGAAGTTGGGATAAATCCGGCTTCTGCCACCGAATTGGCCTACAGCTGATACCGCACAAAAGCCTCTATCGCCTCATACTCGGCCAGTCCCAGCTGGTCATAAAGTTTGGCGGTATTTCGGTTTCGCGACTCCGAACGCTGCCAAAACTCCCGTTCATCGGCCCCGGGAAACAGCGGGCGATCTTTTTGCGACTGGTGTTTGAAAATAGCCTTTCGCTTTTTGGCCAGCTCTTGCGGACTCAGCGGTACGGCCATCTCAATATCGTTGATATCCCACTCCTGCCAGGCTCCGCGGTACAGCCATACGTAGCAGTCGTCGATCCAGTCATCCCCCCGGCACGCCTCAAGCGCCTGGAATATCGCCTTCAGGCATACCCGGTGGGTTCCATGCGGATCGGAAAGGTCGCCCGCAGCATAGATCTGGTTCGGTTTTACCTCCCTCAGCAGCTCCACAACGATATCAACATCATCCTGGGAGAGCGGCTTTTTCTTTACACGACCCGTCTCATAGAACGGCATATCCAAAAAGTGGAGATGATCTTCGGGCACTCCGCAGTAGCGGGCGGCCGCCTTGGCCTCTCCCCGACGTATCAGTCCCTTTATTTGCTGGACCTCTTCGGAGTCTACCTGCCCCGGCTCCTTGTTGTTCAGGAAGTTCCTGATCTCCGAGAGCATCGACTCGGCCGGCTCCTGATCCATCCCGAACAGCTCCTGGTATTCCGAGACAAAATCGGCAAAACGGATCACATCGTCGTCGAATACCGCAATATTTCCGGACACCTGGTAGGCGACATGCACCTCGTGGCCGTGCTCGGCCAGACGAATCAGCGTACCGCCCATGGAGATGACATCATCATCGGGGTGGGGACTGAAAATAAGCGCCCGTTTGGGGAAGGGAGATTTTCGCTCCGGGCGGTTGGTATCGTCGGCGTTGGGCTTGCCTCCCGGCCAGCCAGTTATGGTGTGCTGAAGCTCGTTGAACACCTTCAGATTGATATTGTAGGCCGGACCGTACTGGGTTATCAGGTCGCCCATGCCGTGCTCGTTGTAATCCTCATCGGTCAGTTTCAACACCGGTTTATCCACCTGCTGGCACAACCATACCACGGCGCGGCGCATCAGCTTGTCGTCCCAGTCGCATACCCCGAGCAGCCAGGGAGTTTTCGAACGCGTCAGTTCGGCACTGGAGGCGCGGTCGAGGACCACCGTTGTATTGTCATGGTTCTGCAGGTATGTAGCCGGCACACTTTCCTTGACGGGTCCTTCCACCGCTTCCCGGATAATGGGAGCTTTTCCTTCTCCCCAGGCCATCAGAAAAATTCTGTCTGCATCCAGGATGGTACCGATTCCCATGGTGATCGCGCGGCGGGGTACATATTCCTCCCCGAAGAAGTCGCTGGCGGCATCGCGCCGGGTGATCTTGTCAAGCGTAATCAGGCGGGTGCGGGAGTCGGGCCGCGATCCCGGCTCATTGAAGCCAATATGACCGGTACGCCCGATCCCCAGCAGCTGAATATCGATTCCACCGGCTTCCACAATCTCCTCTTCGTATTGCTGGCAATATGAAGTGATCTGGTCTTCGGGAATCGTTCCGTCCGGTATGTGCACCTGGTCTTCCGGAATATCGATATGATTAAACAGGTGCTCATTCATAAAACGCACGTAGCTCTGCAGAGAATTGGGCTGCATGGGATAGTATTCGTCGAGGTTGAATGTAACAACATTGGCAAAACTCAACCCCTCCTCCCGGTGCAGTCGTACCAGTTCGTCATACACCTGTGTCGGGGTTGACCCGGTTGCCAGTCCCAGCACGGTAGTTTCGTCATTTTCGTTGCGAGTGCGAATCAAATCGGCAATTTCCATGGCCACCATTTTAGATGCTTCCCCGGCATCACCAAAGATCTGGGTGGGAATCTGCTCGTGATACGTCACCTTCTCCCGCTCATCGTAAAAAGAAAAATCGGCATTCGGATTCAATGATTCTACGTTTTTTTTACGCTTCATAGAGACAATTGGTTGTTTGAGATTATTTTCTGGAACATGTCTGTATCGGGATCTCCCCCAACAGGTTGTAACAAGCCTGCTTCGTTTGTAGCATATGGCAAACTATAGCTACTCAATTGAAAAATTACATCCGCAATATTTACTAATCATACCTATATATTGATACCGCTTGATGGTAGCAATTTCCAACCATTTTGAAAAGCTATAGGACGATTCTGGCCACATGAACTGCATGTGGCACTGGCATTGACATTTTTATTTTTACTAACAAGGGGGATCGGAGTCCTTCCCTGAACTACTTCACAGATAGCCCGATCTGATATTAATATTCCCCGTTGGGATCGAATATTCGTTTGTTGTTAATCCACTGTCCACTGGTAAAGTCGGGAAACTCAACGGGAGATCCGCCTGCGGCGATAGAATTTTCGGAGAGCGGAAGTATTACACTCCAGGCCGCCGCATCATAAACATCCTGCGGGGTGGAGGCCTGCCGTTTTATTGATTCTACGAAGGCATTTCTTACAAAGTAATCCATCCCGCCGTGTCCGGAACCCTCCGCCTCCTGCTCCAGCCGTTTCCAGAGGTCGGCATCAAACTCATCCTGGTATTTATCGAATTCCTCCCATCTGTGGGCTTCGCTCCGCCCCCGGATATGTACTGCATCGCGTTCGAGCTCCCACAAGCCGTTCGTACCCTGTGCCCTGAATCCAAGGGAATAGGGGCGCGGAAGCGTGGTATCCAGCGTCACGATAATGGTCTCTCCCTCTGCCGTAGTAATGGTCGTTGTGATAATATCACCGGTTTTCCACTCCACATCGGCATTCGGATGATCCTCTCCCCCGTAATATTTTATGTGGCTTTCCAGTCCGCGCGACTTGGTTGCATGCGAGGTTAGCTTCACGAACCGGTTTCCGCGGTTGATATCGAGCCAGTGGGCCACCGGGCCGATCCCGTGGGTGGGATAGTGGTCGCCATTACGTTTTGTGTAATGCTTGGTCCTCCAGCTGGATACGCTGCCGGTTCCCGGCCCAAATTCCAGATCTTCATTAAAGATGAAAGGGGTCAAATCGTGCTGGTACCCACACCGGGCGTGAATCATCTCTCCGAATAGTCCCTCCCGCACCATATTCAGCACGGCCATCACATCGCGGCGGTAACACACATTTTCCAGCATCATGCAGGGCATGCCGGTTCGCTCCGAAGTGTGAACCAGCTCCCAGCAGTCTTCGATTGTCAGGGCGGCCGGGACTTCTACCCCGGCATATTTCCCATTTTTCATGGCCGCTACCGCCTGCCGGGTATGATACACCCACGGGGAAGCGATAATGACTCCGTCGAGGTCGTCTCGCTGGCAAAGGTCGTTATACTCCTCTTTATTCGAATATCCATCAGGACGCTCCTGTCCGGCCTCCTCTACCATCTTGAGCGCCCGGTTTAGATTCTCCTCGTTCGGATCCAGGATGGCGTTGACCTGTACATCGTCCCGCTGCAACATGCCTCGCAGGTGACTGGTGCCACGGGAACCCACCCCCATAAATCCCAGTGATATCGTCCGGTCATCCTGTCCCCTGAGTATTGAAAAGGGGGCCATCGACAACCCCAGACCTGTCACCGCCGACGTTTTCAAGAAATCTTTCCTGTTGATTCTGTTTTCCATGACAATCAAAATTTAATCTTACTGTTGTTGTTAATTTCCTGGCTTGGGTATCCCTTCAAAAACTTCATGCCGGGTACATACACTCTGTCCCATTCAACAATCCACAATTTTTCATGTTTGGTCAGACCACTGTTCTTCACCTGCAGGACAAAAGAGCGGTAACTACAGAGATATTCTGCAGTCCTCATGTTTCATCAAAATAGCGTAAAGTATTCAGAAGGTGTCCGGGCCTCTTCAAAAATTTGTTTTATCTCTTCAATCACTTCAGGATGCTGCTCCGCTACGTTGTGTTTTTCCGACAGATCCCGTTCCAGGTTGTAGAGCTCAATCGGACTTTCGGGATCCCGGCTGACATTCAGACGTACGGCCTTCCATTTTCCCATTCTGACCGCCTGTTTCCCTCCCCGTGCCGGGAACTCCCAATATAAATAGGCCCGTTCTTTTTGGCCGGGCTGATCCAGTAACGTGGGTACCATTGAAACGCCATCTGTCCTGGAAGGTGGCTGTGTGCCCGCCAGTTCGGCAAAGGTCGGCATAAAATCCTCAAACGCAGAGATATGATCGCTGGTCGCCCCTTCCTGAATCTGTCCGGGCCACCACGCTATCATCGGGACCCGGATTCCACCTTCATAGAGATCCCGTTTTATACCTCGAAGCGGCCCATTGCTGTCAAAAAAAGCGGGGTCGTGGCCTCCTTCGGAATGGGGACCATTGTCACTGGTAAAAATCACAAGGGTTTGCTCCGCAATGTCCTGTTCCCGCAATTTCCGGATGAGGCGCCCCACATAATCATCCAGGAGCGTTATCATGGCGGCGTAGGTGGCGCGAGGCATCGGCTGAGCCGCATAATGTCCGCCTTCAAATGGTTCCTCTTTAAATATGCTGTTTCCCTCTTCGTCAAGATACGGCTCAAGGGCCGACTCGGGCAACGTCAGGGAGGCATGGGGAATATTGAGGGGCAGGTACGCAAAAAAAGGCTGGTCTTCCACGGCCTGCCGCTCCACAAAAGAGAGCGCCTCTTCCATGATCGCATCCTGGCTGTAGGTACCCCGCTTGACGGGCGGTCCGGAGCCGGGATGCTCAAAGCCGGGCCGGGAGGTATCCCTGACTTCATTGCCTTTCAGGGGCACGCGCACCGGTTCCTTGCCCGCTTCTTCCCGAAAGAGGAACTCGGGATAAAAGAAATGGGCCCGGCGCTGCCCATTGTAACCGTAAAAATAGTCGAACCCCTGCTTGCCGGGCGATCCTTCCGATCCCGGATAGCCCAGTCCCCATTTGCCGAATGCACCGGTTTTGTAGCCCGCTTTTTGTAACAGCTCCGCCACGGTAACCGCGCTGTCGGGAATCGGAAACTGGCCAATCGGATTATGCTCGCGGTTTCCCCGAATGGGTGTATGACCGGTGTGCAATCCTGTCATCAATACTGAGCGCGAGGGAGCACATACGGTGCTGCCAGAATAATGCTGGGTGAAACGCATACCCTCTGCTGCCAGCTGGTCCAGGTACGGCGTCTTGATCTGCTGCTGTCCGTACGAGCCGAGATCGCCATACCCAAGGTCATCGGCCATAATAAAGACTATATTTGGTTTCCGGGTATCCAGTTCCCCGTCCCCTTCAGAATCGCCGGTACAGCTCACAAAAACAAAAAGTAATATTAACGGCACTGTCCAGGAAAAAGTAGAGGGGCGTTCTGCCCCGCTGGTTATGGTCTTCTGCATAATCTTTAGTTTTGATAACGAATGTTATATTAGGCCACGATTCCGTGGGATGTACATCATCCCGAATCGGCTACCCTGCGAGCCCCGTAGCCGGACTCTCCATCTGATCATATCATAGGTCTCTTTTATGCCATATTCAAAGGAAATATTAGCATCAGGCTTCCAATGAAAGGCAAATCAGGAAATCACTCCTCCAAACGATCTGTCAACATCCCAACAAAGGGTTCTCTCAGCGGGACAGCCTTACTCAGTCCCGGCTGCCATCTGTTCAGGAAACAAAACGGCAAACACGTTTTGTGATTGTTATTTCAACATGAAAGGGAAAGACAATTTTCACATTTCGATTTCTTCCATAAATCTAACATCTATTGAATAAAATGCAACAAATTATTTATATGGCCTTGATATGGGACATTTTATCTTTCGTTTTGTTATTTAGTTGAACTTGGTTTATACTGTGATTAACAAACAATGTAGACTTTAGACTAACTGAATTAGCTTTTTCATGAGTAACCTATTTTTGCCTGAAAGGGCACCACTTGATGATGAAACAGGCAGGTTTACCTCCGCCGAGATCGCTCGTCAGCCGGAGACCTGGAAAAAAACCTGGACCGATCTCCGGGCCCAAAAAAAAGAGATCGCTTCTTTCCTTGACGGTATTCTGGCCCATGAAGATCTGAATATCGTACTGACGGGGGCTGGATCCTCTGCTTTTATCGGCGATTCGGTCGCTTCGACCTGGCAACGGGTCTTTTCAAGGAACGCCCGGGCCGTTCCCACCACCGACCTGGTTACTGATTTTGACGAGCTTATTCTCACCTCTCAGCCGCTGCTGCTCATTTCATTCGGTCGCTCGGGCAACAGTCCCGAAAGCAGGGCGGTTGTGGATATTGCAAATCGCAAGTGTGATCAAGTCTTTCATTTACTTATCACCTGCAATCCCGAGGGTGAGCTGGCGCAGATGAAAAGCCGGGACAACAGCTTTGTATTTCTGCTGCCGGAGGGGGCCGAAGATCAGAGCCTGGCGATGACGAACAGCTTCACGAGCATGGCGCTGGCGGCGCTGCTGATTCCCTCCCTGTTCGAAGCCGCCGACGAAGAAATTACTCGCCAGATACAGGCACTTGCCCGCACCGGAAACCGAATTATCGGGGACTTCTCCGAACGGCTTTTCAATATCGCGGAAACCGATTTCTCGCGTATCGTATTTTTGGGCAGTGGTCCCCTGCTGGGAATAGCGCGGGAATCTCACCTGAAAGTACAGGAATTAACCAATGGCCGTGTCGTTGGCAAGTTTGATTCCTTTCTCGGGTTCAGGCACGGTCCCAAAGCTATTATCAACGATAAAACGCTGCTGGTTTACCTGCTTTCCAACGACGAGCAAACGCGCAGGTATGAACGCGACCTGGTACAGCAAATTGCGCGGCACGATATTGATGTAACCACCGCGGCGGTGGCAGATCGGCGATTCGGCGATCTGAATGCGATCGATTTCATGATTCAGCCCGGGGATGAAAACCAGATCGACAATCATTTCTGGGCCATCCTCTGCACACTGCCATCCCAGATAATCGGGTTTTACAAGTCTATTCAGCTTTCGCTCAATCCCGATAATCCCTCTCCCGAGGGTACTATCTCCCGGGTGGTGGAGGGTGTCAAAATATACAGCGAACCTGCCGTTCATTAACGACCCGATCTGTTATGATCCTTGCCGTCTGTGCCAATCCCTCGGTAGATTCCTTTTGGTCATTCAATGAAATCGACCGCGGAACGACGAATCGCTCGTCCGGAGAATCTTTTTTTCCCGGAGGCAAGGGGATCCACGTGGCTTTTGCGCTGCGCGAGCTGGGTGAAGAGGTAACCGTACTGGGAGTGTGGGGCGGCGAGACGGGCCGATGGCTACAGGAATCGTGCCGAAATAACCAGGTTCCCACCCTCGGACCCAGCGTTCCCGGCTGGACCCGTATCTGTATCACCAACCGCTCATCCACCTCGTGGGATGAAACCGAGCTGCTCGGGGCGGGACCCGAGCTGACATCCGGGCAGACAGAGCAGTTTACCGCCGATTTCCGGAACTGTATCGAAGAACGATCTCCCGAAGCGGTGGTATTGAGCGGATCGGCCGCCCGCGGTTTTGACGATACTCTTTACCTCGAACTGGCATCTATTTCAGACAGGGCAGACATTCCCGTATTTGTCGATGCCTCCGGGCCGCTACTGGACCACGCTTTAAAGAAGCAGCCCAGAGCTGTTCACATCAATCAGCATGAAGGGCATGAACTCAGTGGAAAGGAAGATCCAGCAGAAATAGTCCGCTGGCTCGCCGCAAATTGCACCATTGCAGCCGTTACGGCCGGAAGCGAGGGATTATACCTTTGCGTGGAAGACCACCTCTACCACGCCCGCCACGACCTCGACCAATCAACCGTCACCAGTACCGTCGGGGCGGGAGACTGTCTTGTTGCCGGGCTGTGCAGGGCATGGGTGACTACAGAAGATCCTTGCTACTGGGCCCGGTACGCCACGGCATGCGGAAGCGCCAACTGCATACATCCCGAACTGGGACTGCTTAAAGCCGAAGACGTCAACCAAATTTTGCCGGATGTAACGATAGATATTCTTGAATTATGACTTCAAAGAGACAAAGTATTGAGCTGTTGGTCGCAGGTGAACTGAACATGGACCTTATCCTGGATGATCTCGAATCGTTTCCGGAGCTGGAGAAGGAAAAAATCGCCGGGGATATGAACCTCACTCTCGGCAGCTCCTCCGCCATCTTTGCCGCCAACATCGCGCGGCTCGGTATCTCCACCCGCTTTTGCGGGCTGGTCGGGAGTGATAGTTTTGGCACCCAGGTGATCTCCCAGCTACAAGATTTCGGGGTCGAGACAGATCGAATACGTATTTCAGATCGCCATAAAACCGGGCTCACGGCGATCATCCGGTTCAACAACTCCCGCGCGATGGTTACCTATCCGGGGGCCATGTCCCAGTTTTCGGGTGCCGATATCCCGGATGAAGCTTTTCGCGAAGCCCGCCACCTGCATATCTCCTCCATTTTTTTGCAGCCGGGGATCAAGCGAGATTTGATTAATATTGTTCAGCGGGCTAAATCCAGCGGCATGACCGTATCCATAGATCCCCAATGGGATCCCGATGAAAAATGGGACCTCAACCTTTCCCAACTTTTGAAACAGATCGACTTTTTTCTTCCCAACGAGGCGGAATTCCTGCAGTATACCAAGGCATCCTCGGTTGAAGATGGGCTGGAAAAATTACGCCCGGCTACCAACGCAGCTGTAATCGTCAAACGGGGCACTCGTGGCGCAACATTTTTGAAGGAGGGAACCATCGAAACCGTCCCGGCTTATATTAATGAAGATCCCGTAGATGCCGTCGGGGCGGGAGACAGTTTTAATGCCGGTTTCATCTACCGCTTTTTGAAAGGAGACTCCATCGAGCAGTCGGTGGCGTTCGCCAACCTGGCGGGAGCGGTATCCACGACCCAGGCCGGAGGCACTGCCGCCATTACCAGTATCGATGAGGTACTTCACATTGCCAACCAAAAATTTTCAACAACCAAATTCGATGAAATTACAAGATAAATTCAAGGAACTGGACAAGAAGAACAGAGCGCTGTTGGCTGTCAATTTTTACAATTTTGAGACGTTGTCGGCCATACTTCGAGCTGCAGCGAGCCTGCAGCAGCCCATTATCCTGCAGACGACCAAACGCACCATCGAGTACCTGGGCCTGGAGGTCACCACCAGCCTGGCGCGGGCCGCAACACAGCAATATGGCGTGGAGGCCTGGCTGCATCTCGACCACGCCCAGGATATCGATCTGATCAAGCGCGCCCTGGATGCCGGCTACGATTCTGTCATGATCGATGCCAGCGAGCAGCCGATCGAAGAAAACAGGAAGCTCAGCCGGCAGGTGGTGGAGATGGCCCGGCCGTACGGGGCCAATGTAGAGGCGGAACTGGGATATATCGCCAAGCTGGGACAGTCGAAAGAGGAGGTCGCCTTCACCCAGCCCGGGGAAGCGAAAACCTTTGTCGAGGCGACCGGCATCGATGCCCTGGCTGTGGCGATCGGCTCCGCCCACGGATTTTATGACAGGGAGCCCGAGCTGGATATCGATCTCCTGGCTAACATACATAAAGCGACGCCTGCCGCCCTTGTTCTTCACGGGGGGTCCGGCATCCCGGATAAGCAGATCCAGGAGGCTGTGCAAAATGGTATTCGCAAGATCAACCTTGCCACCGAAGTAAAAAACGGCTTTATGAGCACGCTCCGGGAAGAGCTTCCAAAGTCGGATGAGATCGATCTCCGCAAGGTTTTTCCCCCGGCAATCGCTCACGTAGAGCAGCTGTTAAAAAATAAAATTGAGATGTTAAACCAGGCATAAACCCTCACCTCATGCTGTCGATCCGTTCATTTCCAAAAATTGACGCCCATATTCACTTTAACGCCGACCGCGGAGACCTGCTCGCACTTGCCGGGGAGTACGATTTTTCGGTGCTGACCATCAACACCGAAGTGCCCGAGTTCCCCCCCATAGAGCAGCAGCGGCAACTGGCCCTGAAGTACGGTCCATCTTCTGTAACCGCCCTCTGGCACGCCGCGACGGTTTCTACAGAAGAGGTATTTGAAAAGAAATGGGCAGACCAGGCCATTTCCAGCATTACAAAAAAAATGAGCGAGGGAGCCTGCGGAATCAAATTCTGGAAAAATATCGGTATGTCTATTCAACGCCCTGATGGTTCGTTCCTTATGCCTGATGACGCCGAACTGGTACCGGTTTTTGAATTTCTGGAGGAGCAACACATACCGGTACTGGGTCACCAGGGCGAACCCAAAAACTGCTGGCTGCCGGTTGAGGAGATGACGGTAAAAAGCGATCGCGACTACTTTTCCCGGCACCCTCGCTATCACATGTACAAGCAGCCCGACTACCCGGATTACCGGGATCATATTGAATCTCGGGATCACCTGCTGGAACGGCACCCCGAGCTCCGGTTTGTAGGCCTGCACCTGGCCAGCCTGGAATGGAGTCTTGATGAGGTTGCCCGGCGGCTCGACACTTTCCCAAATTTGGCTGTGGATCTGGCCGAACGGTTTTCACATCTCTACTACCACGCTGCCCGTGACCACGAACAGGTCGTTCGCTTTTTCCGGGAATACCAGGACCGCATCATCTACGGGACCGATATTATTGATGACCCCGATCAGGATGCTGAGGCCATTCTCCGTGAGCTGAAAGACCGATGGGAGATGCACTGGAAATTCCTGGCAACGGACCAACAGCTCCGTTCTTCTCAAATTGAAGAACCGTTTAATGGATTGGCACTGCCCCAACCGGTTCTTGAAAAAATTTATCGATCAAACGCCCTGCGGTGGTATCGATTGTAAGAGCAGTTCATTGCCTGGAGCAACTGCTATACTTTAACTACCAGCAGATCCTGTTTTTTGAGTTTGTCCTCAAACTCCTCCGAAATATTAACATCGGTAATAACCGTATCAACAGGATCTAAATTGCAGATGTACGAAAAGCTGTGTCGGCCAAACTTCGTGGAATCCATAACCGCGATTACCGTATTCGAGCGCTCCACCATAATACGATTTAATTGAGCTTCAAGGGGATTCGAAGTGGTAAGCCCGTGCTCCAGGTCCAGTCCGTCTGCCCCCAGAAACAGCTTGTCAAAGTAATAGTTCTGCATGGTTCGCTCGGCTTCGGGTCCCACCAGCGAGTAGGATTTGTTCCGCAGAACGCCCCCCGTCAGCATTACCTGCATATCCTCCGAACCGATCAGCTCCATCGCAATATTGATGGCGTTGCTCATGACGGTAAGGTTCTGTTTGCCTTTGATCCGGAGGGCGATCTCCCGGGTAGTGGAACCGGAGTCGAGGATGATCGATTCATTGTCTTGTATCAGTCCCGCCGCGTATTCCCCGATCCGGCGTTTCTCTTCAATATTCAGCTTCTCCTTCTCCTCTATCGATGGATCGTTATAAACGTTATTCAGCAACAACGCTCCCCCATACGTCCGGTGAATAAGCCCCTTTTCCTCAAAAAAATCCAGGTCATTCCGGATCGTGACGCTGGACACTTCAAACTCCTCACTCAGTTCGTCAACGCGTACCGAACCTTCACTTCGGATCTTTTGGAGGATCCGATCCCGCCTGTCTACTGTAGATTTCATCTATCTGAATCTTTTTTCATGTTCGTACTTCCCTTTCCCTGTAAGCAAGAGCCTCGAAAACCTTTTACCAGTTTTCGAATTGATGTTATTTTACGCCGTGTTTGGATTCCCCGGCGCTGCAGTTCCGGTCAACTCTGATTGTTCAACCCGTCCAGGCACTCAATAAAATGAAAAAGACCCTGGGTTTGAAAAATCAACGGAATATAAAATCTGAATTCATACTTTAAAAGGTTCTTTTCCAGCTCCACAGCTGGATAAAGCGATCCCACTATCAAGGTTTTCAGCTATCTGTTTTACCGGTGTCACTATTTTACCCTGTCACAGGTTGATAGAAAGGATTCCCAAATTCTTGGGTCAGTTACCTGCGTCATTGCCTATACAGGCATCGCTGTTGTTCCTCCACAGACTATTAGCACACCGCTGAACAATAATGACAGAACAAAAAGATTAGCCGTAATGATTTTTCGACAGGATATCCCGGTTCCTCGAACGCCTGCTAGTAAATCCGGTTCAAGAATCGGTGAGATCGAAATCGAGGGACTTTCGGTGCCCTTTATAGAATCACAGACTTATTCTGTCAACGATCCTTTATTTACATTAACCGGAGGGCCCGTCGTATCCCGGTATTGAGTCCGCAGGCCGCGCAGCCGTTCTTTCAGCTCCCGCGTCCGCTGGGCGTATTCCGGCTGCCCGTACA
>NZ_JBINJF010000015.1:0-107908 GCF_043951865.1 Halalkalibaculum sp. DA3122 | reverse complement strand
TTGTGAGAATTAACATCCCTAAGATATTGAATATCAAGCGTTTGCATGGCCTTTCTTAGTTTAAAATTGTTAAAATCCTAACCCCTAAACGCGTTTATTAGCATTAAATGATACTGCTGCTGGACTTTACCAAACCCTGTGAGCTTCTTTCAGTTGCCGGATCATTTTCACCGTGTTTGCCGGTCGGTTCAACAGCCCGAGGCAGGTACCCGTTTGCTGTTTTAGCGTGTAGCTCTGGATTGCCGGCAAGATCACGCAGCGGTATCTAGTTTTTCGCAGGATCGGTTTTCTAAGTTCCCTATCCCAATATAATAAAATAAGCCGGTTGATAGGGGGCTCACCACAGGTTTAGCATTTTTTTAACAGTGGCGGCGGTTGTGCATTGTACAACAAAACCGTGCTTCCAATCGGGCGAAAGCACGGTTTGACGTAGTTTTTTATTTCAGGAAGTTTTTACCCGCTTCTGGAATCAGAACTTCGGTGTCGGAAGATTCCTCGGTGAGTTCTTTGAAATCTTCCGGGCTGCCCGTAAGGACGGGAAAAGTGCCGTAATGGATCGGTACTGCATATGCCGCATCGATCATTTCGCAAGCCCAGGCGGCTTCTGCAGGCCCCATGGTGTAGTGATCTCCCATCGGAACGGCGATCAGGTCGGGCTCGTAGAGCTCGCCGTACAGTTCCAGGTCCGCAAAAATATTGGTATCTCCCAGGTGATAGAAGGTGAAATCGTCGAATTCCACTACCAGCCCGCCGGGGTCGCCCGCATATTCGCCCCCGAACGAGGAGCTGTGATTGGCTGAAACCAGGGTTACGCTGAAATCGTCAAACTCTATGGCCCCTCCCTTGTTGAATTCCACAGCCTGGTCTTCCGACAACCCGTGTTTTTTCAGTAGCCCCGAGAGCTCCACAATCGAAACCACATCGCATCCGGTCCGCTTGGCAATCTCAATGGTATCGCCCACGTGATCTTCATGGCCGTGGGTGAGCAGTATATAATCGGCCTCGGAGGGGGATTTAAACTCATCGGGGGTCGTGGGATTGTTTTTCAAAAAGGGATCGATGTAAATGATGTTGCCCTCCGGGCTTTCCAGTTTGAAAGCGGAATGTCCCAACCAGTATGCGTTGACAGAATTGTTCATGGTGTGAATGATTTTTAATTAACTTTTCAAATTTTAGTTGACTATCCTGACTCAATATGTTATTAATAAATCAGCCGGTTATATATCATCTATTGTATTCAACAACAAGCTTATGGTTTTAACAGCTTTTCTTTTTTAACAGTTTCAGAACAAGCGTTGCAATCTGATGTTGGCATGTTATATAACCGCTTCGATCCATGTTAACAGCCAAAGTTAACCTTTTAAATTACAGAGGTAGGTTTTATGGCCGAACGTATAAAACTCCATCCCGAAACCCCCCACGTAAAACGAATTTTTGAAATTGCTGATATGCTTAAACAGGGGAGTATAGCGCTGTTTCCGACCGACAGCCAGTATGCGCTGGGATGCGAATACACGAATAAAAAAGGAATTAAACGGATCCGGAATATTCGACAGATGAATGATGACGACCACCTGACAATTCTGTGTGATTCACTCTCCGGGATCGCAAAATTTGCCCACATTTCCGATCATAATTTTAAGCTGATCAAACGACTGATACCCGGTCCCTATACCTTCATTCTGCCGGCCACCAAAGAGGTTCCCAAGCTGCTGGTGCATCCCAAGAAAAAGACGGTGGGCATTCGGGTGCCCGATTATCCGATCTGTGAACTGCTGGGCAGGGAGGTGGGCAACCCACTGGTCTCCATTACCGCAAAAAAACCGAACATCGGGGATGAAGAACTGGCCAACTACGAGCGCGAGCCTTTTTTGAGAGAATTTGAAAAGCTCGTGGATATCATTATTGACAACCAGCAGGAGCTGCCCAGCCGGGAGACGACCATATTGGATATGACGGATGACCAGGCAAAAGTGCTGCGCAGCGGGCTGGGTGCCGAGCAGGTTGAACAGGTATTCCGAAGCCAGGGTGAACCACTCCGGGAGGTTGCTGCAGAATGAGAATAGCGATTAACACCGGAGGGGGAGATGCACCCGGGCTGAATGCCGCCATTCGGTCTGCTACACTAGCTGCACTGAAACGAGGGTGGGAAGTGTTTGGGATCAAGAACGGGTACGGCTCAATCTATACCGATACCCCCTTTATCAAGATGACAGAGGAGTCGGTGCGGGGCATTACCCTGCTGGGCGGTACCATTCTGGGGACCGCCAACAAGGGGAATCCGTTTGAGATGCCCTGCCGGCAAGAGGATGGAAGCATGGGCCTGAAAGATGTCTCTGACCACCTGGTAAAAAAATTCGATGAGTACAACATCGATGCCCTGGTGGCTATTGGCGGCGACGGATCCATGCATATAGCCCACAAGCTGACCAAGAAAGGGATCAAGATAGTTGGAGTGCCCAAAACCATTGACAATGACCTGTGGGGCTGCGATGTAACCCTCGGGTTTGATACCGCCCGCAGTATCGCCACCGAGGCGATCGACCGGATTACCACCACGGCGGAGTCGCACGAGCGGCTGATGGTTGTGGAGGTAATGGGGCGCTACGCCGGGTGGATTGCCCTGTATTCCGGGCTGGCCTCTACTGCCGATGTGATCCTGATACCTGAAATTCCGTTTACCTACGAAGCGATTATCGAAAAGATTGAAGAGCGGAAGTCCAAAGGCAAAAACTACACGATGATTGTGGTAGCCGAGGGGGCCAAGGTCAAGGGCGGGGATATCGTGACCAAGGGAAAGACGCTGGGGCAACAGGAGCAGCTGGGCGGCATCGCCAGCCAGGTGGCCACCGAGTTAACCGAACGGACCGGGCAGGAGTCGCGCTCGGTCGTCCTCGGGCACCTCCAGCGCGGGGGATCACCGACGACCTACGACCGGCTGATCTCGATGCGCTACGGGGCCTCGGCAATCCGGTGCGTGGAAAACGGTGATTTTAACGAGCTGGTGGTATTGCAGGATAACAAGCTGACGACCATCCCTCTCAGCGAAGTGGCGGGGAAAATGAAATATGTGCCGCTCGACAGCGATATCGTGCAAACGGCCCGGGACGTGGGTATCTGTCTGGGGGATTAAAATCCTGTTGAACCGAAGGCGGGGTGGAATTCCCGAAAATCATTTGAGGTATCTTGCAGCAGCTTATTGGTCCCAGTAATCGCTCATAAAATTTTTCCACTTCTTTTTACTGTTGTCATACACCCGCTTCAGGTCGGAGGTTAGCTTTTTAAATTCCGGGTGATTATGTAACTCGTTCCAGGCGGGATTTGACACAATCCAGGGATAGTTTTCATAACCCAGGTAGATCGTTTTCCGGAGCCAGTGCAGGGCTTCCGAGCTGTTCTCTTCCACCACGCAGTAAGTGGCCATCCGGTAGGCCATCTCGCAGTCGGTCGCCGAAATGGCCAGCAGCTCATCGGTTATGAGTTTGGCTGCTTTTTCGGGCTCTCCGTTTTTTACATAACACATCGCCAGTGTGGGGTAGGTCATCCGGCGGGAGGGGTCATCCCGGATCACCGATTCGAGGATCGGAATCGCTTTCCCGTATTGTTCCGCGCGAAAGTACAGGTATCCCTCCGTGGTCTGAAGCAGCGAATGTTGAGGTTCCAGGGACAGCCCTTTTTTCACCTCTTCCCATGCCAGCTCCAGTTCCCCTTTGTAGTGATAGATGCGGGCCCGCCGGTTGTATATCTGGGTTGCCGCTGTGGGATTGTGTTGCAGGGCCATCCCGAAAAGGCGAAGGGCATCTTCATAGATTCCATCAAGCTGAAAGATGATGCCGGCTCCCAGAAATACTTCTGCGTCGTGCCGCGTCTGTTTGAGGAGAACCTGGATGTCGCGCCGCGCCTGCTCCTTTTCGCCACGCCAAAGGTAGGTGTAGGCGCGCTGCAGCTTGGCCTCTGTATTGGAGGGATCGATCTCCAGGGCTTTTTCAAGATGCCGCTGGGCAGCCATAAAATGGGTGTGCCCTCCGAAACCGTTGACTACATAATTTAAATGAACGCGCCCCAATCCGGCCTGGGCGGGAGCAAAATCGGGAGCGGTTTCAAGCACGGTTTTGAACTTGTTTTTACTCTCCTCAAGGTCACTCGGGTTGCTGGATCCCCAGAGAAACCTGGAGAGCAGCGCGCGGGCTTCGAGGTATATTTCCGAGAGATGGTCGGCCAGTGCCGGCGATTTTTTTTCGGGTTTTTTCATTTCCAGGTTTTCCAGGTTGAACAGCGCTTGTTCAACCTGGTCGGTAATATCGCTTTGAACTTTCACCAGGTCGAATGAGGGAACCTCGATGGTATCTCCGGCTGCGATCGATTTGCCGGCCACCTCCAGCAGCTGCCAGTTGAGGTTGAAACCTTCATCTGACCTGAAATAGGAGCCAGTAAGAATATATTCCGATTCCAGCCGGTGACCGGCCTGTATTTCGTCTAGGCTGCGGTCGGAAAGAGACAGAAAGGCACCGGGCGGGCGAATGCGAACCGAAGAGTTTTGTGCGAGCCTGTTGGCAATCGCATCTGTCATGGCAAGGCCAAAATACCGATTTTTCCGTCTGGCAGCCTCCCCGGCCTGTTTAAATGGAAGGACAGCGACAGAGTTTTCCGGTATCTCCTTGTTTTCAGCCTGGTCAAAAAAGTCGGTTAGTATCGATAAAAGGCTGCTGCGCGGGCGCGACTCCGACCTGGTGCTCGGGGCCGGAGAAGGCAGAACTGCAGAATGTTCGCCGGGTACGGTTCCGACCTCAAAGTCCATGCTTTTCATAATGGTCTTCAGCCCCTCGCTCAGCTCGGTGACCGATTTAAAACGGTTTGAAGGCTGTTTGTCCAGAGCCTTTAAAATTACGTTCTGCAGCGATTCGGGCACCTCATCCCTCAATGTCTGCGGCCGGATCGGATCAGTATTTTTAATCTGGTGAATAAGTCCGCCCTGTCCGGCACTTTCAGGGACCCAGAAAGGATGGCGACCGGTTGTAATTTCGTAGAGGATAACGCCGACCGAAAATATATCCGACTGCTCGGTACTTCGCAGGGTTACGAATTGTTCAGGTGCCATGTAGGCAACGGTGCCCATCTGTTTGGTCCGGGATCCCTGCGCTCCTTGGGGAGATGGGCCAAATCCGAATTCAGACTCATGGACTGGCCTGGGCTCTTTCTCCTCATCTGTGCGCTTGCGGGCCAGCCCGAAATCCAGGATTTTTACCAGTCCGGCTTCGGTGATCATGATATTCGCCGGTTTCAGATCGCGATGCAAGATGCCCAGGCGGTGGGCTTCTTCGAGCCCCTCCGATATTTATATGCCTACGGAGAGGGCAAACTGCATATTGAGCGGCTCTTCCTCAACAAGCTTTTCAAGCGTTTTGCCGGGTACATGCTGCATCACCATATAGGGACGCTTTTCATATTCGCTGACTTCATAGATGGTACAGACATTCGGATGCTGGATAGCGGAGGCCAGCCGTGCCTCCTCCAGAATTTCAACCCGTACTCGTTTTTCAGAGGAGCGTTCCGGGTGAACGATTTTAATCACCACCGGCCGCATCAGCTTGGTGTCTGTTGCCAGGTATACGGTACCCTGCGCGCCGGATCCCAGCTTCTGATGAATCTCGTAGTGGTGTATTTTTTCGATCATACCGTAAAGTGAAAATGCCGGTACCGGGTAACATAACCGGTTTGCAGAGTTTCCCTAATCCTTAAAAAGTTTTTTAAAGTTATCCTCAAAATTCGGTTTGATGATCCCCTTTTCGGTGATAAAACCGGTAATATATTTATGGGGCGTCACATCAAAGGCGGGATTATAGGTCTCGACTTTGTCAGGGGCCACCTGCGAGCCGTTGAAATTAGCGATTTCGTCCGATTCCCGTTCTTCAATCGGAATGTCGGTACCGTCTTTGAGTTCCATGTCGATGGTGGACAGTGGCACCGCCACGTAAAACGGGAGGTCGTGCTCACTGGCCAGAACCGCCAGGGGGTACGTACCGATTTTATTGGCTGTATCTCCATTCGCTGCCACGCGGTCGGCTCCCACGATGACCATATCGACCTTGTTTTGCTGCATAAGCGACCCCGCCATGGAATCGGTGATCAGCTTCATCGGTATTTCGGCGTTCATCAACTCCCAGGAGGTCAGCCGGGCTCCCTGCAGCAGGGGCCGGGTTTCATCTACCCAAACGTGGATATCTTTTTTCGCCTCGTGAGCGTGGAAAATGACCGAAAGTGCTGTCCCATATTGTGCGGTGGCCAGGCTACCGGTATTGCAGTGAGTCAGGATATTCGCTTTATCGCCGACCAGATCCAGCCCGTTTTCACCGATCTTCTTGTTGATTCGCTTGTCCTCGTCATGGATCGTTTTGGCCGTTTTAAGGACGATATCCTTGATCTCGGAAATTTCCTTTTCCTTGTGGGCCTGTATGGTACTTTTCAACCGGTTTAACGCCCAGTGCAGGTTTACAGCAGTGGGACGAGCCGATTCCAGGTAATCCGCGATTCGTTCCACCTCTACCCAAAAGCTCTCGAAAGTGCTTTCGGGCAGGTCTTTAATGCCCAGGTAAAATCCATATGCCGCTGCAATGCCGATCGCCGGGGCTCCCCGTACCCGCAGCTTTTTAATAGACTCCCAAATGCGGCCCACGTCTTCAATGTCGCTGTATACCTCGCGATTGGGAAGGTAGGTTTGGTCCAGAATTCGCAGGTGATCGCCGCGCCATTCAATAGATTGTACAGTGGTCTCGGTATCGTTGGCCATAACTTGTTTTATCTTTTTGTGTTGGATTCAATCCTTTCGACTCCTCTCATTGCAATCCGTATTCTATCAATGATCCGGTATGCTGTTCCTCACAATGTTGTTAAACGTTTATAGATCGAAGCGTTATTGTATGCTGAATATACCAATTTGTGCGCAAGTGTTAATGACAGATATAGTGCAAAGATGATGTGGCAAGACCCGGTTTAACCGGCTTTCCAATTTTTTAGCTGTGATTACATATTGAGTGGAATACGCCCTTTGGAGTTTTCTCCGGCAGAACCCCAAGCAACACACTCCCCACAACCCAAAACTCACGACCCACGACCCACAACCATCAATACCCACTCACATAGCCGTCTCCCCTGGGATCAGCGGCCCCATGCCGTATTCCTGTCTCATCAACATAAATAATGTGCGAGCGCCCGATCGTATCTCGTGTAGTCAGGCGATGCCCCTTTTTGACCAGCTCCTCCCGCGTATCCCGCGTGAGCCCGTAAGGTTCATAAAAAAGTTGGTCTGGCAGCCACTGGTGGTGAAACCGGGGTGCACTCAAAGCCTGCTGTGCATTCATTCCGAATACGGCGATATTTAGAAAGTTTTGGAGGATGGCCGTGATAATTCTGGGCCCACCCGCGGCCCCCAGCATCATGCGGATCTCTCCTTTTTGGGTGACGATGGAGGGAGACATGCTGCTGAGCATCCGTTTGCCCGGTTCTATTGCGTTGGCTTTGCCCTGTACCAGGCCGAACATATTTGGCTCGCCGGGTTCGGCAGTAAAGTCATCCATTTCATTATTGAGGAGGAATCCGGCCCCGTCAACACTGATTTTGCTCCCAAACGAACCGTTGAGCGTGGTGGTTACCGCCACGGCGTTGCCTTCGTCATCCACAATGGAGTAGTGCGTAGTTTCGGATGATCGGAACCCCGGGATCGAACCGTGATCGATGTTGTCGCTTTCGGTGGCCTGCATGGGATCAAAACTTTGCATTCGTCGATCGCTGTAGGATCGACTTATCAGCTGGCTGACGGGGATATCCACAAAATCGGGATCACCCAGGAAATGGGCGCGGTCGGCAAAAGCACGACGCATCGCTTCGGTAAGCAGGTGAATATAGTCAGTTGAATTGAAGCCCAGCTCGCGCAAAGGATAATTGTCAACCATGTTCAGGATCTGTGCGATGGCGATGCTGCCGCTGCTGGGCGGCGGCATGATATGCAGATCGTAGCCCCGGAAATGTGTTTCAACCGGATCCCTCCAGGTGCTCTGGTAATTTTTGAGATCCCGGTGTGTAATTAATCCGCCGTGCCGGTTCATTTCGCGGACAATCATATCCGCGGTGCGCCCCGAATAGAAACCCTCCCGCCCAAAACGGGCAATACGATCCAGTGTTTGCGCGAGGTCTTTTTGGACAAACCGGTCGCCCTCGGCAAATGGTCTCCCGCTTTGCTTGGTGAAATACCTGCGGGAGCCTTGGTACTGCTTAAAAGAGGATGCGTGGTTATTGAGCGTCTGGGCCTGGGTCCAGGAAAGGGCATATCCTTCCCTGGCCAGCGTAATGGCCGGGCGTATGACTGCCTCAAGGGGGAGGCGGCCATACCGTTCGGTCGCTTTGATCATGCCGTCTACCACGCCGGGAACGCCCGAGGCCAGGATCGAGCGCCGGCTCAAGTCGGGCTGGTATTCCCCGTTACGGATAAACATGTCACGGCTCGCCCGGTCGGGAGCGACTTCCCTGAAGTCCAGCGCACGGGTTGTGCCACCGGCCAGGTGAAGTACCATAAATCCCCCGCCCCCGATATTGCCGGCGCGTGGCAGCGTTACGGCAAGGGCAAATTGAACGGCCACGGCAGCGTCAACCGCATTACCTCCCTCTTCCAGGATCTGGCGTCCAATATCGGCGGCTTTTTGTTCCGCCGCTACGACCGTGCCCTGTTCATAAGATTTGGTCCATCCGATCTGGGCATGGGTTGGTTTAACAAAGAGGAGGGAGAGCAGGAAAAATGAGAGCAGAAGTTGGAGCGGGTACCTCATCAAAAACAGGTGTGATTGCGAGTGTTGGTTTAAACGGGAATATAAAAAAATATGCTCTGGTTTGCGCGGGAATGAGGAAACCGGGAGAAATGATGCCGCAGATTTTCAGCCATATCCCGGACTTGAAGGCAGATGAATGAAGGGGTAACCCTCAGGTATATTGAAAGGAACTCCACGGGAAGCTACGCCCGCGGGTGGAATTCTTTGTGTACCTGGTGCAGCAGGCTTCGGTCTACGTGGGTATAAATTTCTGTTGTGTTGATGGAGGTGTGTCCCAGCATCTCCTGAACGGCGCGCAGGTCGGCTCCGCCCTCCAGCAGGTGGGTGGCAAATGAGTGCCTGAAAATATGGGGATACACATTTTTTTTGATGCCCGCCCGTTCGGCTGCGTTATTCACAATATTCCATATACTCATGCGCGACAGCGGTCCCCCGCGGTTATTCAGGAACACCCGGTTATTGGATTTCTGAGGATTCTCCTCGCTCAGGTAGTTCGGCCGGATATATTCGATATAGTGCTCCACGGCTTCTTGTGCCTTTTCTCCCACCGGTACCAGCCGTTCCTTATTGCCCTTCCCGATTACGCGAATAAAGCCGATTTCAAAAAAGAGACTGTCAAGCTCCAGGCCTGTCAATTCGCTTACCCGCATGCCGGTAGCGTACAAGCACTCCATGATGGCCGCATTGCGGATACCCTGGTCAGTGGTTCGATCCGGAACTTCCAGGATTTGCACAATCTCATCCGGGGTAAGGACCTCTGGAAGCTTTTGCGCTTTTTTCGGCAGATCTACCAGCTCTGCGGGATTAGTCTTGGTCATATTTTCGACTACGGCAAACTCGTGGAAGTTGCGGATACTCGAGACGTTCCGAACGATTGAGCTGGTGGAGAGGTCCATTGCCGAAAGTTCCTCCAGATAATCCTCAATATGTTGGAGCGTCACCCCGGCAAGATCCTTGATGCGAAGGTCCTGCGCCAAAAATTTCAGATACCGGTTGAGGTCATTTTTATAGGCCTCAACCGAGTGCTCGGAAAGTCCTTTTTCAACCCGGATAAACTGGAGATAACGACGAAGTTCGTTGTCAAACTGCATGAGGGATAATCAAAAAAAGATTTATAAAGAGGTTTTAACCCGGATTCCATCCAAATCCCGGTATTTCAATTTCCTCCCTGAAAAATACTGACTGCGGGACTCCTACGTGTTAATATAGTCATCCACCTTGGGTGGTGGCGGGGTTTCGGATTCGGGAAGTGTAACGTCGGTCGATTTGTCGTCGGTGATTGTGGTGTCTGCAGCTATCTTTTCGACCTGTTTTTTTCCCTTATCTTTCTTGTCTTCCGGATACTCAACGCGGCTGTGATAGATACCCATCAGGATATTCAGGAAGGTTTCCTTAATAGAGCGGAGATCCTGGAACGTAAGCGGACAATTGCTGAGCTGCCCTTCATTAACCCGGTCGTCCACCATCTTGTTGACCAGGTTTTCCAACTTCTGGTAGCTTGGATCCTTCATGGCCCTGGAAGCGGCTTCGACCCCGTCGGCCAGCAGCAGGATCCCGGTTTCCTTGGTGCGGGGCAGGGGACCGTCATAGCGGAAATCTTTTTCCTGGATTTCATCCTTCTCTTCATCGGTATTTTCTTTGGCTTTCTCAAAGAAAAACTTAATCAGCGAGGTGCCGTGGTGGGTTTTTATAAAGTCAACAATGATCTCCGGGAGCCCGTGATTGCGGGCCACTTTTACCCCGTTGCTTACGTGTGCCTTGATTACCAGGGCACTCA
The DNA here is from genome assembly GCF_043951865.1 of Halalkalibaculum sp. DA3122. Classification (NCBI taxonomy): domain Bacteria; kingdom Pseudomonadati; phylum Balneolota; class Balneolia; order Balneolales; family Balneolaceae; genus Halalkalibaculum; species Halalkalibaculum sp. DA3122. Next base: position 97,312 of record NZ_JBINJF010000015.1, on the reverse strand, counting down.
TGCGCGGTTTGAGCTTGTCATGCTCGTTGGGTCCGGACTGGTTTTCCACAAAATAACCGGGATTTTCCATCTTCCCGATATCGTGGTAGAGAGCCCCGACGCGGCATAAAAGACCATTGGCCCCGATAGATCCGGCGGCGGCTTCCGAAAGGTTGGCTACCTGCAGGCTGTGATGAAACGTGCCCGGGGCCTTCGTCATCAGGTCTTTGAGCAGCGGCAGGTTGGTATCGCTGAGCTCCAGCAGGGTAAAGTCGGTTGTGACGTTAAACACTTTTTCAAAAAAGAGAATCAACGGGTAGGTAAACAGGATAAAGACAGAATTAATAATAACAAACAGGAGGTCCGTGGCAAGTTCATTCCACCCCTCAAAGGCGGTCATATTAAACCCGATAAGAATGACCGCGTACGAAACGAAGACGATACCCGGCGTTATAAAGAAGAACTGGGACCGTTTTTTGATGTCGCGCACCGAAAACAGGCCCAGGCTGCAGGCCACCGTGGTGGCTGCGACATATTCGAAATTATTCCCGATGATGAGGCCGGTCAACAGGGCCAGGCTGATTGTGGACAGCAAACCCACCCGCGAGTCGAAAATGATGGTGAGAATGATCGGGGCCACGGCCACAGGTACGATGTAGGGGGATATATCATTGAGTCCGTAGGAGATGGAACTGGCAATACAGATAATGCTCATGGCGATTACCACCAGCAGGAGCATGGAGTTGTCATTAAAAATGGAGCGCCGATACAGGTACAGGTAAAAGATAAATACGGTGATGATGGCCATAATCGCCAGTACATCCCCGAAGTAGCGCAGCCATCGTTCAGTATCACTCGCATTTTGGGCCCGGGCCTCGGCCAGGCTTTCCAGCCAGTTGGCTTTCTCCCTGTTAACCAGGTCACCCTTGCGGATGATCACCTGCCCCTGGGAGACGGCCCCCTTGGTGGTGGAGATATTGGCCAGGGCCTCGTCAACCCGGGATTCAGTGTCATTCCTATTAAAAATATAGTTGGGTTGAATCACCTGGTTGAACAGCTGCGACCCGGCAGAGGCGATCTCCTCGAAATAGGAGCGGGAGAGCCGGAAGCGGGCAAACTCTTTTACCTCGTCCATGTCGCGGACGTTTGCCACGCTGTAGGTACGTTCGGTGCGTTCCCTCAGGTCGCGAACCGTAATTTCATCGAGCGAGAGGGTGTCTTTTTCAGCGTTTATGATTCCGTCGCGCAGCACTTCGTTGATCAGGTCTTCGAGCTGCTGCTTGAGGTCATCTCCCACAAACTGTGCGCTGCCGTTCTGCTGTGTGCCCACCCCGTTGACCTTGGCATAGTTTTCAAGCAGGGCCCGCCAAGACGATTCGGAGAGGTTGACCTCCGCCAGATTCATCTCCCGGACAAACCGGAGGCTGTCATTGGAGGTGGTGCCGTTGTCTTGAGTTTTGGACTGCTGCCACTGCAGGTATGACTGCAGAACCGGCTGCATATCTTTAAAAAGAGAATCCAGCCGGCTCTGAATGTTAATTTTCGCCTTGTGATCTATATGGAAAATCGGGGGGGTGCTCTGCCTTATGTTTTGCCGTTCCTGGTCGATCTCCTGCTGGGTTTTTTGAAGCGGGAAGGTAAAGGGGGCTGTTAAATCCTCTGCGCGCCAGGGTTCGCCCACCGTGTAGTTGATCGGCTCCTTGAACGATGTGTGGGGTACGGAGCTGATCAGTACTCCCAGAAAACCGACCAGTATGAGTGCACGTACATATTTATTTCTTTTGAGAGAGGCGGCCTCTTCCTTCCTTTTTTTCTTTTCTCCAATGACAGGTGCACCTGTATTGGACTTCTGGCCGAGTCCCAATTTGTCTAATAACCCCATGAAAGAAGGTTTTATGAGCAATTACATTGCAAATTGTAACAATACATAAAGCTGCAACTCTGTTAAAGTAATCATTCAGGTTATATAGAAAAAATTTAATGAGCAGGAGACAAACGCCTATTCCCCGATCATATTGCGCAGGTCCTCTTCGCTGATTACGGGAATTTCCAGCTCCTGTGCCTTGTCATACTTGCTGCCGGGCGATTCGCCGGCCAGCAGGTAATCGGTGTTTGAGCTTACGGATGAGGTCGTCTTGCCACCGTGACTTTCAATCAACTCGGTTGCTTCTTTACGTGTTAACGTGGGAAGGGATCCGGTGAGTACAAATTTTTTGCCTTCCAGTTTACCGGAGGCCTGTTCCTCTTCCTCCATCTGGAAACGGAGTCCGTGAGAACGGAGTTTTTCCACGGTTTCCCGGTTTTTTTCGTTACGGAAGAAAGCGGAAACAGAGGCCGCTATTTTCGGCCCGATGGCATCAATGGCCGTCATGTCTTCCTGACGGGCATTCATCAATGCATCCATGGAGCGCAGGCCCCGGGCCAGGTCCCGGGCGACGGTAGCCCCGACGAACCGAATGCCAAGGGCGTAGATGACCCGGTCGAGCGGTTGCTGCTTGCTCTGCTCGATCGCACCCAGGAGGTTTTGCGCACTCTTTTCGGCCATCCGTTCCAGCGGAAGCAGCTGATCTGCAGTAAGGTCATACAGGTCGGCGTACGTCCGGATAAGGTTGTTGCTCACCAGCTGATCCACGACCGCTTCTCCCAGGCCTTCAATGTCCATGGCATCGCGGGAGGCAAAGTGTTCAATCCGGCTGCGCACCTGCGGGGGACATTGCGGATTGATACAGCGCCAGGCTACTTCATCCCCAAATTTCACGAGTTCTTCTCCGCAGGCGGGACAGTTATCCGGCATCCTGAATTTTGCGCCGCGATTGTCGCGACCGGGGTTTACTACACTTACCACCTGGGGAATGATCTCACCGGCTTTTTCCACCACCACCTGGTCACCCACCCGGATATCCTTTCGGTGGATCTCGTCCTCGTTGTGCAGGGAGGCCCGTTTAACCGTGGTTCCTGCCAGCTGTACCGGTTTCAATTCTGCAACAGGCGTGATTTTGCCCAACCGTCCCACCTGCAGGGTGATGCCCTGGATAGTGGTGGTCGCCTGCTTTGCTTCGAACTTGTAGGCGATGGCCCAGCGGGGCGCCTTGGAGGTGGTGCCGAGCTGATCGCGGAATCGCGCCTCATTGACCTTGATGACCACGCCGTCAGTTTCAAACGGAAGTTCGTGGCGCAGCTCTTTCCACTCCTCAATCTGGCGGTGGACCTCCTCAATACCCTGGCAGACGGTGTAGTGCTCGCAGACGCGAAGTCCATACTTTTTGAGGAGCTCCATTTTGTGAAACTGGGTAATCGTTTCATCCTCTCCGTCGAGCAGCAGATCGAAGCAGAAGAGCCGGATGGGCCGCCGGGATACCTCACGCGGATCCTGCATTTTCAGGGAGCCCGCCGTGGAGTTGCGGGGATTGGCAAACTCATTGAGTCCCTGCTCGTCGCGGTGTTCATTCAGCCGGATAAACGCCTCTCGTTCCATGTAGGCTTCTCCCCGCACTTCCACCACTTCCGGGTAATCGTTGCTCAATGTCAGCGGCAGGTCGCGAATGGTTTTGATATTCCGGGTGATATCATCACCCCGTTCCCCGTCGCCCCGGGTTGCTCCCAATACAAGAGTCCCATTTTCGTACCGCAGTCGGATCGCCGCCCCGTCAAACTTTAGCTCCACCATATAGGTAAAATCGGAATGTCCGAGGATTTCCCGCACCCGCCGGTCAAAGTCGTTGAGCTCAGCTTCATTGTAGGTGTTGTCCAGGCTTAGCAGGGGAACCGGATGCTCTACAGTGGGAAAGTCACTGGAGGGTTCGCCGCCGACACGCATGGTTGGAGAATCGGGAGCCTGTAGGTCAAACTGCTGTTCCAGCTGTTCCAGTTCTTTCAGGTAATCATCAAATTGGCGATCAGAAATAAACGGCTGTGCCTCCTGGTAATAGGCCTTATTGGCGCGGTCCAGAAGGTCGCGCAACTCCTGAACCCGTTGTTCCGCTTGCTCTCGGTTCATGGTATTGCAGTAGGGTCAGTTATCAGTTGGAAAGCTTGGTCGGTCTAAAACAGTGGAGGGGGGAGGAAAGTTTAGTTCCGTGGAATCGGGCGCGGGCTGAAGCCACATGGTATCGCCTTCAAACAGAGAGCGGGAGAGCTCGACATATTGCGAATCGGGGCTGACAGTCGTTAAAAACCGCTCTGTGAAATTTTCGATCGGATGACCGTTCATCAGCAGCTCCATGCGGCTGTAGGGTCCGCGTATCCGAACAACATCAGTAAATTCAAATCGGAACGCCTGGCCTTCTTCAATCCAGTAGGGATTAAATTCGGCCATAACATCCGTGTATACCCGGACAGGGTCCAGCCGGTCGTAGGCCGCGTACACCAGCAGGGTTAGCGTGTCGGACAGGGCCTGGGTGGTTTCTGGCTGGGTTTGTTGCATCTCAACGGCAGTCGTATCGCCGGAATCGGAAAGATTCAGTTGCAGGGAATCAGGCACGATAGCCGGTTGCGAGACGTTTTGCGGCGTATTTTGATCGCTGTTTTCCAGCCCTTCCAAACTGCTGTTCTGGTAAAACCAGTATCCGATAACTCCCGATATTACAAGCAAAACCACGGCAATGCCGATCCATATGCGGGACCTGTTTTCAAGGGGCCTGAATTTGCGCCCCAGGTCAGCCCAGTCGACGGAACTGACAGAAGGGGGAGCGGTCGCGGACTGGCGCCGGGCGGACCGATCTGCAGAGCGGGCGGAGATCTCTGGAGGCCGCTCCGCGTCAGGCTGTTCCGCATCAGACGACTCTTCCGGTTTTTCTGTTTCAGCGGTTAGATCCCCGGGAGGAAAGGAGAACGACTCAACTTCATTCTGTTCCATCAGGTGGCCGTCGTAGGTTCCCAGCTCATAATGATCCAGGGCTTCAATGACCTGCTCCTCTTCAATTTTCAGGGCCTTGCCATAACTCCGGATATAGCTGCGAATATAGGTCTTGTTCTCTTCAAAATCGGTAAAAATGGTTCCATCTTCTATTGCCTGGAGGATATGCACCGGAATTTTCGTTTCATCATGTATATCCTCCAGCGTTTTTTTCTGATGCTCTCGGATGGTAGCAAGGTCTTTACCAAGTGAAGCCATGAGTATTATTTGTGATTAAATAGATAAAAGAGAACTTGAAAATAACAGAGAGACGTAGTCAGTCAAATTTGTAAAAGGAACTCCAGAATATTCAAGTAAATCTAATCAAATATGGCTGATGCCAAAAATTTTTTACCGATTTCTCCAAAACTGCGTAAGGATCCCGGATTGAGCAGGTCTATTCAATAAAAGAACGTGCAAAAACTCACGTATTAAACGGTTATGGGGATATCAAATTTTATCAAGACAGGGCTCGCGGGCATCGTCTTTCCCAACGTTTGTGTCTGCTGCGGGATGGAAGTAACGGAACAGCAGCGGCAGATCTGCACTTTCTGCCTGATGGAGCGTTTTGAGGATGCAAATCCGGAAAATACAGACACCTCGGCGGCCGAGCTGCTTCCCGATGGAGTATGGGCTCAGCATGCGCTCTGGCAATTTGACAAGGGCGGGGCGCTTCAGGACCTCATGCACCAGTTGAAATACAACCACCTGAAACAGATCGGGGTACAGCTGGGGGAGCGGCTGGGCTGGCGCACGCTGCAGCATCCCGGTATCGCTGCAATGATGGAAGAATATTCGTCAAACAGTTTACTGGTACCGGTACCGCTGCACTATATCAAATTTATGCAACGGGGCTTTAACCAGGCTTTTACGATTGCGCAGGGTTTGCAAAAAAAGCTGGACATCCCGATCTGCGGAATCAGTGATGTGGTACGGCAGAAAAACACCAGGAGCCAAACGGGATTTGACCTGGAAGAGCGAAATGCAAACATGAAAGATGCGTTTCGAGTAAAAAACGGGGAGGAGATAGCGGATAAATTGTCCATCGTGGTGGACGATGTCTTTACGACAGGCGCAACTTCTTTTGAACTCGCGGGAAAACTGCTGGAAGCCGGTGCAGATGGCGTCATCATATTGACTGTAGCGCAGGCTTGACGATACTACCCAGTGGCATCAGCTTGAAACTGGATCCTGCCTGGGATAAGATTTCGCATTTATTCACAGTTCTTGGTTTATTACCAACCTCAAGGTGAGCTTTTTCAAATAACCGGGAAAAACCTGCAATCACGCGTATACCCGGTTTGGCTGGAATGCAGTTCTGTAAATTTCGATCTTAAAAGAACATTGTGTGCTCTCTGATCGGAATGTTACTTTTAAGAAGGCGTTGCAAAATGGATTTTTGTCTAAATCAACCTTTTTAGAGGTATTGGGTAATACGCTGAATGATTTACAGATTTGATCGATGTTAAATAAATTAACGCTCAATGTTTAATGCGAGGATGCACCAGGCACCAGCCGTTGGAGGACCGTCCTCTTCAAAAGTATTGGAATGCTCATGAAGCACAAACGAAAAGTCCCTCATCGACTGTTTGCAGAAACCCGGATGGGGATCGTCACCCGGTATGGCGATTGGTTCCACACCACCACCGATTATATCGAGGAGTTTGTCCCCGGTTTGCTGGAAGAAGTGGAGCTGGAGGAGCTGGTGCGAGCAGCCCAGGCGTGGGTGAAAAGTGCTGACAGCCTTTCCATGTTGCTGCTGCTGGGGCTGCTGCTGTTTGTTCCTCCTTTGGTTGCGGCCCTGCTGGCGGTGGCGTTTCACGCGGCCTGGTATTTCAACAAGAGTTCTTTTGTAATGATCTCTCTGAACACCCTGATGGAGTATCTCTACAAAGACGGAACCCAGCTGGTGACTTCCCTGGTTGTACTGAGCTATTTGGGGATTATGGGCGAATATTTTGCAGCAAGTATTGGACTGCTCTTTTTCTTTGTACTTAAACTCGGCCTCCTCAGAAAGCTCTGGGATAAATTATTCCAGATGCGGCAGGAAGTGTTGCTGACACTGAATGACCGGGTCATGAAAATGGTTATTCTCCGGTTTTCGATCAGGGAGAACCTGGTACCGGATGATATCCGGGAAATGGAAGAGCAAATAGTTAGCCTCGCAAGCAGCAGGAAAAAGAACAACTAAATCAGAGCTGATGTCTGAAACCAATTTGTTTATTGTCCGGCACGGTGAGACCGAGTACAACAGGCTGGGGCGTATGCAGGGCCGGGGCATCGATAAATCCCTGAATAAAACGGGGCGACGGCAGGCCGAAGCCACGGCGAGCTACTTGGAAGAGTTCGGCATAGACCTGGCGGTAAGCAGCAGCTTAAAACGCTCTATCCAAACGGCACAAGTAGCAGCCAATCGCTTTCAGGTGGAGCTGGTCTCCTACCGTGAGCTTGACGAAATTAATTTTGGTATTTTTGAGGGAAAATTCTCCGATGAGATCCAGGACGATCTGGAAGCGGTTCATAGACGCTGGCGGAACGGGGAAGTTGACCTGGCTATTGAGGGAGGAGAAAGTCCGTCCCAGGCGCTCTCGAGAGTGCGCGGCCGGATGGATTCTATTATAGAAGAGCACGCCGGTAAAAATATTCTGACGGTACTGCATGGTCGGCTAATACGTATTTTGCTTTCCAGCTGGCTGGGATACGGGTTGGAGCGGATGCACGAGATCAAACACAGCAACGGTTCGCTCAACCACCTGCGATGGAACGGCGAATCATTTGAAATTGTCTGCCTGGACAAGACAAATCACCTGGAGAAAAATATGTCAACAAAGGTGGATACCTAGTGCTGTTACCACTACATTCGTTGCATGCTGACCCATGATTACTGAAAGGGCTGTTCCCCGGGGGATCGAAGGGATATTGTTGCTCGAATCGAGTTTGACAAGATACTGACCAGGGCATGACGCTGAAATATAACCCGGACGGACATCGGTTGCCGAGCCGGACAGAATGTCCGGCTACCGGGAGAATCAAGCGATAAATTTAACAATTGGAAGAATATGAGTGAAAAGGTTCGGAATATGTTTGCCGATATCGCCGATGATTACGATCGCATCAACTCCATCCTTTCGTTTGGAGTTCACCACGCCTGGAGGACCGAGACGGTGCGGCTCAGCGGTGCCGGGCTTGGTGACAAAGTGCTGGATTGTGCCACCGGCACCGGCGATCTGGCGCTGGAGTTTAAAAAGAAAGTGGGGGACGACGGCTACGTGCTCGGTACCGACTTCTGCAAAGAGATGATTGAACACGCACCCGCAAAAGCGGAAGCCCAGAATCTTGTCGTGGATTTTGAAGTGGCCGACGCAATGAACCTGCCGTATGAGGATGACAAATTTGACATTTGCAGTATCGCCTTTGGAATTCGCAATGTCGACGAGCCTGTGACCGCGCTGGGTGAGATGGCCCGGGTGGTTCGTCCGGGGGGGAGTGTGGTCGTGCTTGAATTTGGCCAGCCAGAGGGGATCATGAAATTTCCCTATGAACTCTACAGCCAGTATATCATGCCGGCCATAGGAGGGTGGATCAGCGGCAACCGCGAAGCCTATACCTATCTTCCCAAAACAAGCGCAGCCTTCCCTGCGGGCGACAAGTTTTTAACCCTGATGGATCAGGCCAACGCTTTTTCAAGGCGAGAATATAAAAAATTGACAAGCGGTATCGCCTATATATATGTGGGTACCGTTCAATAAATCTGCTATATTACGCCCCGAGCTGAAACTGCAAGAAATGACGATTGTTTATGGCTGAAATGAAAGTCGAAGAGCTAAAAAAGTATATTCCCCACCGGTATCCATTCCTGTTGGTTGACCGCGTGCTGGAGCTGGAAGAGAAACGTATTGTTACGCTTAAAAATGTGACTGTCAACGAGGAGTTTTTTAACGGTCACTTTCCGGGTGCCCCCATCATGCCGGGCGTATTGCAGGTAGAGGCGCTGGCCCAGAGCGGAGGAATCATGCTGATGAAAAACCAGGTGGAGAATCCCGCGGAAAATCTGGTGGTCTTTACCGGAATCAACAAGGCCAAGTTCCGGAAGTCGGTAGAGCCGGGCGACCAGATTCGAATGGAGGTAATTCTTAAAAATCAGCGCCGCAATTTTGTAACGATGGACGGACTTTCAACAGTAGACGGAAATGTAGTTTGCGAACTGGAAGCTTCAGCGGCGATTGTACCCAGAGAGGAAGCATGAGCACGCAACAGAAACAGAGTCGACCTCCCAAAGTGACTACCCAGACGGTGGTCAACATGAAACGGGAGGGACAGAAAATAAGCATGCTTACCGCCTACGATTACACGATGGCGCGTATTGTAGATCAGGCCGGTGTCGATGTCATACTGGTGGGTGATTCTGCCAGCAATGTGATGGCAGGGCACGAGACCACTGTTCCGATGACGCTTGAGCATATGATTTACCACGCCTCCTGCGTGGTGCGGGGCGTCGGGCGGTCGCTGATTATTGCGGATTTGCCGTTTATGAGCTACCAGGTTACGCCCAAGGAAGCACTGATCAATGCCGGCCGTATGATGAAGGAAGCGGGCGTGCACGGCGTCAAGCTGGAAGGGGGCAAGCCGATTATCGACACGGTGAAGAAAATTGTGGATGCCGGTATCCCCGTAATGGGGCACCTGGGGCTCACCCCGCAGAGTATCTACAAGTTTGGCACCTACAAAGTGCGGGCCAAAGAGGACCGGGAAGCCAAAGAGCTGCTGGAGGATGCGAGGCGGCTCGAAGAAGCAGGCTGTTTTTCCATTGTACTCGAGAAAATTCCCGCTGATCTGGCTGCCAAAGTGACGGAACAACTTTCCATTCCCACCATTGGTATTGGTGCAGGGGCTGCTTGTGACGGGCAGGTGTTGGTGTTGCACGACATGCTGGGACTCAACAAAGAGTTCGAGCCCCGTTTCCTGCGGCGCTATGCCGATCTCCACAGCATAATAACGGATTCGGTAGGCCAGTTTATCAAAGACATTAAGCGGGGAGATTTCCCCAGCGAAGATGAACAGTATGATTAATGTAGAATCGGCTTTTTAGCCATAGAATTAATCTCCCTGCATTTCCTCTTCGGGAAGAGGAGGATACGACCTCAAAAGTGGTAATGACCTGCTTTACAGGCTCAGTGCTTTCCTCCATGAGGAAGGAGAGCAGGAGGAGGGACCCAGAATCGGATGACTTAAAACAGGTTGTTAATTCTTAAAAGCGTTTTATGATAATTTTTCAATCGAGGAATCTGTCTTATGAGTAGTGACAAGCCCCTCATTTTGGTTTGCAATGACGACGGCATTTTTGCGCCGGGTATTCGAGCGCTGGCAGAGGTCGCTGATGAATTCGGCGATGTAGAGATTATCGCTCCCGACCGGCAGCAGAGCGCCGTAGGGCACGCGGTTACCGTGAGCACCCCGCTCCGAAGTCGCGCTTTCCAGATCGACCATCGTTTCAACGGACAGGCCGTATCCGGCACCCCGGCCGATTCCGTGAAGCTGGCACATGACCAGCTGTTGCAGCGCAAGCCGGACCTGGTGGTCAGCGGTATCAACCACGGCAGCAATGCAGGTATTAACATCCTGTATTCCGGCACCGTAAGTGCGGCTACGGAGGGTACGATCCTGGGATATCCCTCGCTGGCGGTTAGCTGCACGGATTATGACGAGGATGCAGACCTGAGTGGAGCTAAAGACGCCGCACGCCGGGTTATCGGGTGGATACTGAGTGAAGGGTTGCCCAAAGGAGTGACCCTGAATTTGAATGCCCCTTCCGGTCCGTTGAAAGGCATAAAATGGGCACGCATGGCCAACAGTCGATACGTGGAGGAGTTTGAGGGACGGGTCGATCCCAACAACAGGAACTACTACTGGATGACCGGCCGCATGCAGCTGCTGGATGAGGGGGATGACATGGACCTGAGTGTGCTAGAAAAGGGATATGCCTCTCTTACGCCCATTCAATATGACATGACCGCCTATACGCTGCTCAAAAACACGGAAGACCTCGAGCTTTAGCAGCAGTACACAGTCGGCAGCCGGCCCGTTGCCGGGAAAGAGCGGGTGTACGGGATTGGAGCAACTCTTCAATCAGTACGTCATGCCTAACCCGGATTTCTCACGAGTATTTCGGATAAGATCATGTCACTTTATGGATGACCATACCTTATACCATTTTTTACTGCCAAATTATCATTACAGCCTGTAAAAGGCTGCGAAATGGGCCTTTCAGCTGCGTTGAAGGGCAAATAAATCACCGGCTCAACGTACCAACGTACGTCTGCGCAGCCATTTGCCCTTCGCCTTGCTGAAAAACCAATTTCTTGGTGATAAATCCGGGCTAATTCCCCGAGTCGTCTTTTGTTTGCGGGTTAAAAGCCTTTTTCCTGCAGCATTTTCAGCACATCCAGCCAGAACGACTTGACGACCGGCATCCGATCTTTGTCGGTGCGGAGGCTCATCTGCTCCAAATGTGAAATCGGTGCGGTTTTGATATGTTCACCCCAAATTGCGCTTCGGGCGGAAACCAGTCCGTCATTGATTCCTTCATTTTCGTAGATGTGATTGTTTTGAAAACGGATCACCGTCTCTATGGGAGCGGTTGTGCCTTTTCCAACGGCCGCACTGAAAGAGAAATAGGGGATCGACTCCAGGTTTCGGATCTCGTTGTTGAACCGTTCCTGCACGTAGCTGCGTGTTAGCTGTTTTACCGAGCCGATGGCGTCACTTTTGGTTTTGGGGTAGACGCGGTCTCCCATCCAGTCAAAGAAATCGCCAAGCTTGCCCTGTACGGAATCGGGCGCTTTCAATACCAGCTCAGCAAGGCTGGTGCCGTGGTGAGGAGTTGCAACCGTGGTGAGCGAGGCCACATATCGCTCCAGCTCCAGCTTTGAAAGGGCATAGCGTATGTCGAGTCCGCCCATGCTGTGGGCAACGATATTGAATTTGGAGATGTCGTACCGCTCCGAAAGCTGCCGGATCAGCGTTTTCCACTCTTTTGAACGGATCTCAATTTTGGCATAGGGTACAATATTGGGCGCAAACGCCGGCACGCCGTGCGAGCGCATAAACATGGCGACATCGTTCAGCGGTGAGGGCTTGACGAGAGAGGCAAATGCACCATAGCCGTGGCAAAGCAATACGGGATGCCGCAACTGTATGTATTCAGGTTCAGGGAATGCTTTCAGCTTGAATTTTTTGAACCACTTTTCACTGTTGAATTGATCGAGCATATCAATAGTTGATTTGGGGAGGTTGAATCAGGAAGAGTCCCTGCTTTTTAAAGCCGGGCAGTTTTTCTCTCAGCCACTGCAGGGCCGACTCGTCGGCCATGATAATGGCTACCGGGTGGGCTTGCTGACGGGCTTGTGTTGAGAATGTTTCGAGCTTTTCCTTGAAGAACGATTCCCCTAGATTTGAGTTCAAGATGACGGCGTCATTGACGTCGATGAAGGTGATATTTTTTTGGGATGCGGTTTCCGTGATCGGGGCCGCATCCTGAGAAGAAAGCACGGAAGCCTGCCGGAAGTTGAGAATTGGTGTATTTGGGGGAACGTGCTCAAGCAGAGACAGGGATGGCAGTGGAGTCGGAGTTTCGGGGTTCTCCTTCTCCATCTCTGGCTCAATCCAGTAGCAGACATGGGGGTACTCCGGCTTGATCTCCTGGACTTGCCGGCGTACCTCTTCGGGACTGGAAACCTGCAGAGCTATCGGGATCGGCTCTCCAAACCGGATAACCGATTCAACCATCTCCGCTGACGGCTGCTCGCTGAACGCGATGATAATGCTCGCGATGTTGCGGTCCAGTACCAGCTTGTCATCCGTTCTGAGCGAAAGAGATCGAAAAACGGTGCCCTTGTAGGTTAACTGGATCAGCATGCGTTCCTCAGGGAGGTTGACTCTGGCCGGAGTCCCTACCGCCAGGGGATGAAAAATACGGTTCAGCTCGGCGTGGAGCAGGGTTTTTGAAAATCCCGGGGGCAGATCGATGTAATAGGTTTTACGGACCAGGGCGGAATCAACCGGCCGTGTTTCCGTGCTGAACTGGGTACGGTTAATATTGAATTTTTGGAGTGTACTGACGATCAGGGAGTCGGCCTGTGCGAAATTTCGGAGCCGCGTGGGCGATCCCTCTTCGGAATAAAACAGCATTGCACCGCTGGTTATACATGAGATGAGCAGCAGCAGGGCTATCAGCCTCTTTTTTGTTTTCCCGTCGGTGTTGGTATCCAATTCACTGTAGATTTATTTGAGAGCTCAAAAATAGGTGTTATTGTGGTGTAAATCTACGTATTTAGGAAATGAAATTTGAGAAAAGCAGGCAGTGTCTTACATTTATCATGCCTTGAAAAATTGGAAATACTACAGATATCATGGCTTTTAATGTTGTGAAGGTGCAAACAGAAAAGCATATTGATGCTTTTCATGAGTTGCCTTTTAGAATTTACCGGGATAACCCCTACTGGGCTCCGCCATTTCGATTTGAACTCGAGAACATTTTTGATCCCGAGAAGAATGATTTTTTTAAAACCGGGGAGTGTGAGCGTTTTATCGTACAGAACGGTGCACGGGTGGTGGGCCGGTTTGCCCTGATGAACACCCCGGAGCGGGATAAAGTGCTGGAGCCCAAGATGGGCGGTATCGGGTTTATTGAGATGGAAAATAATGCTGAGCTGGCGCACGAGATTATCGATTTTTCCCGCCGGTGGCATCAAAAGCGGGGGTACCGGGCGATGAGGGGACCCATAAATTTTGGGGAAAATGATACATACTGGGGACTGCTGGTCGAAAATTTTGAACATCCCAATATCTACGGTATGTATTACCATCCGCCCTACTACAAGGACCTGCTGGAGCAGACGGGGGGTCAGAAACTGGACGATCACTGGAGCTACATCCGTTATTTTGACAAGCCGGTGCCGGACCGCATGGTCAAGATCACCGACCGTATTGAGCGCAAGCCCGGCGTTGAACTCCGCCCGATCGACATGAATAATATCTACCGGGATGCCCAGTACATGCGTGAAATTTATAACGATGCATGGAGCAACCAGGAGATCCCGGAACGGGAGCAGGAATTTACAGAATTGACGGAAGAGACCATCAACAGGCTGGTCCGGAAACTGAAACCGGTGCTCATCCCGGAAAGCGTGCTGCTGGCATTTGTAGATGGGGAACCTGCTTCATTTATTGTGTGTGTACCCGATCTGAATGAGGTTTCGAAAGAAACGGGCGGACGGCTCCGGTGGTGGCATTATCCCAAGCTTTTTTGGTTTAAACGACGCGCCAGGCATCTGCGGACGCTGGTATACGGGACCCGTCCGAAATTCAGGAAGATGGGGCTGGAGGCGCTTACATTTACCCGGGGGATACAGTATACAAAAGAAGCGGCTCCATCAATGAAATACCTGGAGGGGGCTTGGGTCAGTGAAAAAAACTGGCTTATGCAGCGCAGCCTGGAGGCGCTGGGATGTAAACATCACAAAACGCACAGAACGTACAAGTGGGAATACTGAATTTCCCGAATATCATTATCATCTACAGTATCGACGACAGATTGCGAGGCTATTGAAAGACCAAGCGGGGTACATTCCGTGCCGCTTCAGGGCCTCGATGCGAGCCTTGTGTGGAGACGAGCCGCAGGCGCCACGCCCTGCCGACGGTCTTGACAGGGATTAATAACGTTATTATCGGGGGATAGTAGCGTATCGCCGGGAGGACGTCCACTCTCTCAGGAATGCTGTGTCGGTGAATGCATTAATAAAATGAACGTTGGTACAAAAGGATTAAAAGTATTTAACGGGAGAAACATAACGGGTCGTAAACGGCTAAAAAATAGTTATGCAGATCCTGTCAAAGGTATATCAGCACACAATTCAATATTAAGTTTATTATCGTAAGATGGAGAACGAGGCCCTGCTCTTTGAGCGGCATCCAAACCCCATGTTGCTCTATGATATGGATACGCTCAATATCCTGAAAGTCAATCACGCCGCCGTCCAAAAGTACGGTTATTCAGCTGATGAATTTACACAGCTGAACCTGGAGGATATCCGGCCTGAAGAGGAGATCGAGAGGCTGCACCATACCCTGGAACACCTGAATGAAGGATTGAACAGCAGCCGCGTGTTTCGTCATAAAAAGAAAGATGGGGAAATTTTTCATGTCCAGGTTACCTCGCACGCTTTTCCATACAAGGGATACCGCTCGCGCCTGGTGTCGGTGCTGGATATTTCAAAAGAGGTAAACGCGCGGATGGAGGTGGAAGAGGCCTACCGGGAGCTGGATCATCTCATCCGGGAAAATCCACTTGCGATGATCAAGTGGAACAGCAGGCTGGAAGTGGTTGAATGGTCAAAACGTGCAGAGGAGCTCTCGGGGTATCCCGGCGACGAAATGCTGGGGAAAAGATTGTCTGCAATGGATCTGTTTTCCTCTGAAGTAAAGCAGAAACTGGAACAAAGATTCCGGGAAGTAAAGGGCGGGCGACCGGCCCGGCAACTGGATACGCGAATCACCCACCGCGGGGGAACGCAGGTCGACATCCGTATTCACGCCTCGGTACTCCGCGACGAGGAGGGAGAAGCCCGGATGCTGCTGACATTCGTCGAAGACATCTCACAAGAAAAACAAGCGGAGCAAAAGCTTTCGCGGCAAAATGAGATGATCCGTTTTGTCAATGAGCTTTCCAGTTCGGTGGGGAATCTGAACCATTACGACCAGGCCCTGAAGATGGCGGTCAAGAAGATCTGCGCGTTTATCGACTGGCCGGTGGGACATGTATACCAGCGAGCCAATGCGCAGCGTTTTGAGAGCACGGATATATGGTACCTTAAGGACCCCGACCGGTACCAGGCGATCGTGGACCTGTCAAAAGAAACAGATGTTGAGCCTGGCAAGGGATTCCTGGGGGCGGTTATCAACCGGGAGCAGCCGCTGTGGCTGAAAAATCTGGAAGCCCACAAGGAAACGTTTATCCGTCAAGAACTGGGAAAATCGCTCCCTGTAAGCACCTGTTTTGCCTTCCCCGTGAAGGTGCAGGACGAGATTACGGTGGTACTGGAATTTTTCAGCGAGCATTCGGTGGAGATGCAGCCGGAGCTGATGGAGATTATGGCGACTGTTGAGAGTCAACTGGGACGTATCCTTGAACGCATACGTGTTCGGGAGGAGCTGGAACTCAGCGAACGAAAGTACCGCAAACTGTACGAACGGGCCAATGACGGCATTTTGATTCTCAAGGGGCGCAATATTGTTGACTGCAACAGCAAAATGGAGGAGCTTTTTGAGTGCTCCCGGGATGAAATTATCGGGCAGACGCCCTTTGTCTTTTCCCCGGCGGTCCAGCCAGGCGGGAGCAAATCTGACCGCAAAGGTCGTCAGTATTTGCGCAAAACACTTAACGGGTCACCCCAGGTATTTGAGTGGAAACACGTTACCAAAAAGGGGCGATTAATCGATACGGAAATAAGCCTGAACAAGATCGTGCTGCAGGACGGGGTCTACATCCAGGCGATCGTGCGGGATATCACCCGCCATAAACAGGCCGAACAGGATCTGAAACGAAGTGAGGAGCTTTTCCGGAACCTCTTTTTGCGGGCGCCGGTAGCCATGATAATGGTGGACCGGGACAACCAGGTAAAAATGATTAATCGAAAATTCGAGCAGCTGTTTGGCTACACGGAAGATGAACTGGCGGGAGAGGATATCGATGACTTTATTGTTCCGGAAGAAGAGGCGGCCGCGGCCCCTAAAATGCCGGGACAGGAAATATTGGGAGAAGATTTTATCAAAGAATTTACCCGTATTACGAAGAATGGAGACCCGGTTGACGTGCTGGTGGGAGCGATACCGGTATACCTGGAGGGAGAACCCCTGGCGGGATTTGGGATCTACATCGATATCAGCGATCAAAAAAATGTTCAGCGAAAACTGCAGAATTCACTGAAGGAGAAAGAGATACTGCTCAAGGAGATTCACCACCGCGTAAAGAATAACCTGGCGATTACATCGGCCCTGTTACAGTTGCAGGTTCTCAATGAGAAAAATGAAGATGTGGCCGATATTCTGGGGGACAGCCTGCTCCGAATTAAGACGATGGCCCTGGTGCATGAAACCCTCTACAAGACCGAGAATTTTGCTCATCTGAAGCTAAGCAGCTATATAGAAAAGCTGATCGGTTTTAACAATGAAGTGACCTCTACCGCGGACAAGGATATCGAGATCAACCTGGAGGTGGAGGATATCAATCTCAATATCAACCAGGCGATCCCCTGCGCGCTGGTGTTGAATGAATTTGTAACGAACGCCTTCAAGTACGCTTTTGAGGGAAAGAAGAGGGGCAACCTGAATGTACGTATCTGGGAAAAGAATTGTAAAGTGCATGTGGTGGTGGATGATAACGGAATCGGCCTGCCAGACAATTTCGAGGAACTGCGGCGGGCTTCCATGGGGATGACCCTGATCGACCAGTTAACGGACCAGCTGGAAGGAGAACTCCATATTGACTCCGAAAACGGCACCACTTTCGAGCTGATCTTTGAGAAGATGAGTACCACGGGATCGAGCAGCCATTTTCTACAGTAATACCTTCCGTAACCTGATCGAAATCTGGGCCAAACCGGGCAATTAAAACTGTGACAGTGTACTGCTATTTTGAATTAAAAATGAGATCCAGGATCTCCCGGGCCAGCTCTTTTTTTGAGCCGCTGAGTTGCTCTTGCCGGCTGTTTCCAAGTAAAAGGACGGCGTTTGTATCAACGGCAAACCCAGCTCCGGGTTCAGTGAGCGAGTTGGCTACAATCCAGTCAATATTTTTTTCATTGAGCTTGCGGGAGGCGTTTTCGAGCAGGTTTTCCGTCTCCATGGCAAACCCGATCAGTACCTGTCCGTCTCGCTTTTTATGACCCAGCCAGGACAGGATGTCGGGGGTGGAGGTGAGCTTGATCTCCGATTCTGCTTGCTCCTTCTTTACTTTTTGCTCGTGATACTCGGAAGGGGAAAAATCGGCAACTGCCGCCGACATTATGACAATATCAGCATCAGCATACGTTTTAACCGCCTCAAAAAGCTGCTGGGCAGTTTCAATTTCGATCGTCTCCATTCCGGCTGGAGGGGAGAGCTGCACCGGACCGTGAATAAGTATCACTTCAGCTCCCAGCTGCCGGGCGGCCTCGGCCATGGCAAAGCCCATTTTTCCGGTGCTGGGGTTCGAGATAAACCGGACAGGGTCGATATGCTCTCGCGTGGGACCAGCCGTCACCAGGACGGTTTTGCCGGCCAGGACTCCCCCCGTATAGACGGAAGAGATCAATTCAGTGGAATACTGCAGAATCTGCTGGGGTTCGGGCAGACGTCCCTTGCCCTCCAGGCCGCTGGCCAAGTAGCCTTCTTCGGGTTCAAGGACGTGGTAACCCAAATTATGTGCTTGTTCTAGGTTTTTCCGTGTGGCGGGTGCCTGGTACATCTCCCCGTCCATCGTCGGGCAGATCAGGATCGGGCAACGCGCTGCCAGTACCGTTGAGGTGAGCATATTGTCGGCAAGCCCGTGCACAATTTTTGCCAGAGTGTTGGCGGTACACGGCGCAATTACAAAAAGGTCGGCCCATTCCCCCCATTGAATATGGCGCGTCCAGGAGTCGCCGGAATCTGAACTGTCGGGAAAAATATCGACCGCGACGGGGTGCCTGGAAAGGGAGGAAAAAGTTTCGGCACCAACAAAACGCGTGGCCGAGGGGGTCATGGCAACACGAACCTCGGCCCCGGCCTTCTGAAATTCGCGCAAAAGAATAGCAGCCTTGTAGGCTGCTATTCCACCGGTTACGCCCAACAAGATGCGCTTGCCGGAAAGCATATGTTAATCCTCGTCCTGAGGATAACGGAAATAGATTTCGCCCCGCTTCATCTCCTGAACGGCACGCTGGGTGGGATGGGGCAGTTTTTCAAACTCCTTGGAAATGTTTTCCTGCTCTTCGTTGAAGGAAAATTCATCGTCATCTTCGAACCCTTCAAAGTATTTCAGCTTTTCATCCAGTTGAAGTTTCTCCTGGGCGGCAAGCTGACGAGACCGCTTCGACATGATAACAATCAGTTCATACTGATTGCCGGTATCTTTGTTCAGCTTTTCAACATCTAATGTTTGTATGGACATAAAACTACTCGGTTAGCGGATAAAGTTGGTGACAATTTGTTTGACCTGGCTATACGCTTTATCCAGGTCATCATTAATAACAACGTGGTCGAACTCATCGGCGTATTGCAGTTCTTTTTGCGCTTCTTTCAGCCGAATTTGAACCTCCTGTTCGGTTTCCGACTTTCGATTGCGCAGCCGCTGTTTGAGCTCTTCCAGCGAAGGAGGCTTGATAAAAATAGCAACACTGCCGGGGCCGTACATCTTTTTGACATTCAAAGCCCCTTTGACCTCGATATCAAGCAGAGGAAAATAGCCAGATTCCACCAGTTTATCAACTTCTGAACGCAGGGTGCCGTACCGGTTTTCTCCATAGGCTTCCCATTCGAGGAATTCACCCCGTTCCACCCGCCTGTCAAACTCTTCATCGCTCAGGAAAAAATACTCCCTGCCGTCCTGTTCGCCCTCCCGCGGAGAACGGGTGGTGGCAGAGGTTGAAAATTTTACGTTGTCGATATCATTGAGCAGCTTATTCGCGATTGTGGTCTTTCCCGCCCCACTCGGCGCTACAATGATAATTACTTTACCTTTTTTGTTTTCCCGGGAGGTCATGGTCTTATACAAAAAGTTATCTGTTTGGCAGCATTCAGCACTGAATCTGTCCAGGGGTGTGTTGTTCCGACTTCATAAGCATTCGACATTCATTGAGTCGCTATTCGATATTCTGCACCTGCTCACGGATCTGTTCGAGGTTTTCTTTGGCGTGAACCACATGTTTTGATATTTCAGAACTGTTGGCTTTGGAACCGATGGTGTTGATTTCGCGGTTAATTTCCTGGGAAAGAAAATTGAGACGACGTCCCACCGATTCCTCCTGTTCGAGCGCCTCCCTGAAAAATTTGAGATGTGATTGCAGCCGGACGATCTCTTCGGTGATATCCATTTTGTCAGCAAGGATGGCCACTTCCATCTCCAGCCGTTCCGGGTCCAGCGCATCATCATCAATCAGGTCGTCCAGCCGTTCCTTGAGCTTTTCACGCGCCTCTTCTGCGCGGTCTTTGGTGAGTACGGCGATTTTATTGAGTAGTTCTTCAATATTGGAAACCCGACGGTGCAGGTCTTTTTCCAGCTGCCGCCCTTCCTGCCGGCGCATCTGGTTCAGCTGCACGATGGCTTCTTCGGTGGCTTCGCGGGCAAGATGCCATATTTTCTCGATCGTCTCCTCATCCTGTTCGCGACTCACAAAAATGTCGTTGAATGACATGAGATTGCGCAGGGTCACCGGTTCGTCAATATTTGCGGAGTCTCTGAGCTCTTCCAACAGCCGTTTGTAGCCTTTAACCAGCTCCTCGTTGAAGGTGACCTCGGGCTGCCCGGTTTGTGCCTGGTTGAGGCGGATATTAATATTCAGTTTACCCCGGTTTATTTGCGCTTGGATAATTTCTTTAAGATCCAGTTCCCTCTCCTGGATCTCCTGTGGCAGGCGGATGGAAAGATCGAGATATCGGCTGTTTACAGCGCGAATTTCAGCGGTTAGCGCGAACCCGTCTGCCGAGGCCTCGCCACGCCCAAAACCAGTCATTGATACTATCATGGAAAATTGACTTGAGGATAAAATTTACAATTAAAAGAAATATTGAATCTAAAATAAAAAAGCTGCAGGCAGATTGAAATTTAAGATCAAAATATACAACGAGCGTTGACCATGCCCCATCCGAGGGGACTTTTCTCTCCAGCAAGGGAGAACTGTTACTTTTACTTTAATACCTCTTTTTTAACTCGTCCTCCAAGCTCATCGGCCATTTCACGGGTTTGGGCCTCGGCATAGACCCGGATGATCGGTTCGGTATTTGATTTTCGCAGGTGAACCCATCCTTCGCTGAAATGAATTTTCACCCCGTCAATAGTAATGAGTTTTTGATCGGCATAGCGCTCCCGGGCCCGCTCAAGCACCTGGTCACCGTCAATTCCGTCGAGCTGTAGTTTTTTCTTGCTGATATGGTATTTTGGCAGCTGCTGGTGGTATTCGGCCAGCGTTATGCCTCGTTCTGCCAGCATCTGCAGTATCATGGCGACTCCCACAAGGGCATCCCGGCCGTAGTGCAGGTCCGGATTTATCACACCGCCGTTGCCTTCGCCCCCGATCACCGCATCAATCTCCTGCATTTTCTTCACTACGTTGATTTCTCCCACAGAAGAGCGGTGACAGGTCTGTCCATATTTTTGAGCGATGTCGTCCACCACCTGCGAGGAGGAAAGGTTGGTGGCCACAGGGCCTTTGTGCCGGGCAAGCATAAAGTCGATTGCAGCTGCCTGCGTATTTTCTTCGCCGAACAGTTCACCGGTATTGGTCACCAGTGCCAGCCGGTCGGCATCGGGATCGGTCACAATACCCAGGTCACATGATTTGTTTCGTACCAGGGCACAGATATCCTGCATATGTTCGGGCAGGGGCTCGGGATTGTGCGCAAAGATACCGGTGGGGGCCGCATTAATTTTGTGAATGGTATGAACTCCCAGGGCATCCAGCAGGGGGGGGAGGGCGACAGCCCCGGTCCCGTTTACCGGGTCGATCGCCACGGTGAAATCAGCCGCGGCGATTTTGTCAGGATTGATGTAGGGGAGATCGAGAATCTTTTCGATATGCTTTTCAACCGCATGCTTGTCGGTAAATACCGACCCGATCGTTTCATACTGCTGGTAGTTGAAGGTTCCCTTTTCCGACAGTTCAATAACCTGCTGGCCCTGGTCGGAATCCAGGAATTCACTTTTCTCATTCAACAGCTTCAGGGCGTTCCACTCGGCGGGATTATGGCTGGCGGACAAAATAATGCCCCCATCGGCATCCTGCTCGAGTACCGACATGGCTACGGTGGGCGTGGGCACGACTCCCACTTTGACAACATCGCATCCCACGGCTTGCAGCGTTGAGCAGACGATGTCCTCGCATAACGGGCCGGTAACACGGGTATCGCGGCCGACGACGACAGTACCGCGGTCGATCCATGTGCCGTAGGCGGCCGTAAACCGGGCAAGATTTTCAGGAGTTAAGTCGGTACCAAAAATGCCCCGGATGCCCGAGACTGAAATCATTAAGGCCATATTTTTGTCTTGAGTTTTGTGTTGTGTGTTTTTCGTCTTGAGTCTTGAGTCTTGAGTCTTGAGTCGTGGGTCTTGGGTCTGGGTATTCAGTTTTTGTTGGTGGCCGGGAAGGTCCAAGTTATTCCTGCTCACCCCGGTCCGGTTTCCAGGGGATTTCCGGGATCCCGGCCTGTTGGTTTTCGTAGCGAGCTGCCACAAAGAGGAGGTCCGACAGCCGGTTCAGGTACTTAATCGTGAAATCAGAAACCGCTTCCTGTTCGCTGCACCGAACGACCGAGCGTTCGGCCCTGCGGCAGATGGTGCGTGCGACGTGCAGGTGAGCTCCACCTTTTGCCCCGCCGGGTCGGACAAAGTTTTTTAGTGCCGGTAGTTCGTTCTGCATTTCGTCGATCATGGTTTCAAGATATTGGAGGTGACGTTCATCAAGCCGCTCAATACGCGGTTTTGCCGAAGGAGGAGTGGCAAGATCGGCTCCCAATATAAACAGGTGCTCCTGTATATTCGTCATCACTTCGGTTCCTTTCTCAGAAAGTCTGGCACTCAGCGCCAGGCCGACCCAGGCATTCAGCTCATCCACGGTTCCATACGCCTCGATCCTCAAGGACGATTTTGACACCCGGTCGCCACCGTAAAGGGAAGTATCCCCCTGGTCACCTTGTTTTGTATAAATCTTCATAGGATCTGATTGTTGAATTTGAGTAAGCTAAAGTAAGGAGCGGTTACCAGAGTTTCAGCTCCAATTTGGGATTGGGATGATGTCCGGGTTTTGAACCCGGATTGGTTAAGAAACCGGGAAACAGGATGTTGATATTTTCAGGAGGCTGTGGCAATACTTTATCCCCTGGCAAAACCCGGGGTAAAGCATAAGTTATTGATGAATCACGAAACTTTCTCCCAGTATTTCATATTGAATTTCCAGGTGCACCATCTTGTCCAGCTTCCGGGTAAGCTGATCCGATTTGTCCAGAGGCGATGCGAGTACAAGGGTTACGGCGGCCAGGTAGGTGGCGTCCAGTTCAGTCAGGTCAAAGCTTGAGGCGAGCTGATCGATCTCATTTTGTCGATGGTAGGGATATCGCAGCTCGATGTTAAGTGTGGGAATGAGCGTAAACAGGTCCGCCTTCTCGGCGCAGCATCGGGCGGTGTGCCCGTAAGCCTCGATCAGCCCAGACGTTCCCAGGTTCGTGCCCCCGTAATAGCGAACGACTACCAGGCCGGCATTGACCAGTTCAGCCGACTTGAGCTGGTTTAGAATCGGGAGTCCGGCGGTTCCACGAGGTTCCCCGTCATCCTGGGCGAACTCCTGTGGATCGGTGGGGTCAACCCGGTAGGCGTAGCAGTGATGCGTCGCGTCGGGATACCGGGATGTGATACCGGAAAGCTGCCGGCTAAATTCGTCTTTGGTTTCCGAGGGAAAGAGGTGTCCGATAAATTTTGAGCCTTTCTCCCGAAACGAGGCGGTTGTTTGTTTGGCTACAGTCTTCAACAGTTGGTTAAATGGTGAAAAGAAGGTTGTCGATCAGTTTTATCTACAAATAACTGATCCCAATTGTCAAATACCAAAACCCAATTTAGACTTTTTCTTAATAAGTGGTTTATAATTATTTGAGGCATCTGATCTTGCCTTTTTAGTTATTTCGCTACATTTTCAGGCGTTGGGAAGAGGGGTTCAAACGCGACGTTTGGGCTTACCTATTTTAAGAAGAAAAATCACCGATCAGATTGCAATGCCATCAATTTTACAAGCGCTAGAGTCACAAGTTGGTAGAAAAATTTTAACCGGAGTTACAGGTATTGGCCTTATTCTTTTTATTATCGGGCACCTGATTGGAAATCTGACGATTTTTGGGGAACCGCAGGCCTTTAACGAATACACCTATGCCCTTGAAAGTCTTGGGTGGATCTTGTACCTGATTGAAGCGGTGTTGGTCGTGGGCTTTCTGCTGCACGCCTATCTCGGGGTTTCGATCTGGTTGAAACGCCGGAAATCCCGGCCGGAGGGATATGAAGAATACAACAGTAAAGGGGGAGCTAGTCATGTTAGCTGGGCTTCCAAAAGCATGATCTTTACCGGTATCGTCCTCTTTCTGTTTTTAATTGTTCACCTGGACTCGTTTAAGTTCGGGGCTACCGAGACGGTAATGATCGACGGTGAACCGGCGCGCGACCTGAAGGCGCTGGTAGTGGAAAAATTTCAAAGTCCGCTTTACGCCTTCGGCTATACATTTGTGATGATTCTTTTGGGCTTTCACCTAAAGCATGGCTTTTGGAGCGCATTTACCTCTCTGACGATGAAGCATACCAGGTTTTCAGGTCTTATTTATACCGCGGGGATCATCTTCGCTGTTTTGATGGCTGTGGGCTTTATCTTTATCCCCTTGTACATCTACTTTACCGGTGGATCGGGCGCATTATTATCACCTTGACAGAGCGCGGATGAAATGGGTTCGGGTGCAGAGCCCTGCCTTTATCATCAGCGTTCCAAAATAAAATGGAGTTTAATTCATGAACCTAGAGTCAAAAGTTCCTTCGGGACCGTTAGAAGAGAAGTGGTCCAATCATTTGAATGACATCAAACTCGTTGCCCCGAACAACAAGCGAAAGCATAATGTCATTGTTGTGGGAACGGGTCTGGCCGGTGGATCTGCGGCAGCCAGCCTGGCTGAACTGGGGTACAACGTGCAGAGTTTTTGTATCCAGGATTCGGCACGGCGAGCGCACAGTATCGCTGCCCAGGGAGGAATTAACGCGGCCAAAAACTATCCCAATGACGGGGACAGTATCTGGCGCCTGTTTTACGATACGATCAAGGGAGGCGACTACCGCTCGCGCGAGTCCAACGTGTATCGGCTGGCCCAGATCTCCAACGAAATTATTGACCAGGCCGTGGCGCAGGGCGTACCGTTTGCCCGCGAATACGGCGGATTGTTGGCCAACCGGTCGTTTGGCGGCGCCCAGGTTTCCAGGACATTCTACGCCCGCGGGCAGACCGGCCAGCAGCTTCTGCTCGGTGCCTACCAGGCGATGATGCGCCAGATCCATGAAGGCAAAATTGAATATCATCCGCGGCACGAAATGCTGGACTTGGTCTTGATCGACGGCAAGGCGCGTGGAATTATTACCCGCGATTTGGTTTCCGGGGAGATAAAACGGTGGATTGCCGATGCCGTAGTGCTGGCCACCGGGGGCTATGGAAACGTGTTTTACCTTTCCACAAATGCCAAAAATTCCAACGTAACGGCGGCCTGGCGCTGCCATAAACGGGGAGCTGCGTTTGCCAATCCCTGCTATGTGCAGATTCACCCCACCTGCATCCCGGTATCGGGAGATTACCAGTCCAAGCTCACCCTGATGAGCGAGAGCCTTCGAAATGATGGCCGGGTGTGGGTACCCCGCGACAAGAATGATGAACGTCCTCCCAATCAGATACCGGAAGAGGACCGGTTCTATTATCTCGAGGAGCGATATCCCAGCTTCGGGAACCTTGTGCCCCGCGATGTCGCCTCGCGAAATGCCAAAATGGTTTGTGACGACGGCATGGGCGTGGGACCCACGGGGCGTGCGGTTTACCTCGATTTTCGGGATGCCATTGAACGCGACGGCAGGAAGACGATCGAGGAAAAATACGGGAACCTGTTCGAGATGTATGAGAATATCACCGGGGATGATCCCTACGAGGTTCCGATGCGGATCTTCCCGGCTGTGCATTACACCATGGGCGGTCTCTGGGTGGATTATAACCTGATGAGCAATGTACCCGGCCTGTTTGTCGCCGGCGAAGCAAACTTTTCAGATCACGGCGCCAACCGGCTTGGCGCAAGCGCGTTGATGCAGGGACTCTCTGACGGGTATTTTATCATTCCTTACACCATCGGCAACTATATTGCCGGCAACGACCTGGCGGAAGCGGATACTCGTCACGATGCGTTTGACGAGGCGGCCCGGAATGCCCAAAACCATATTGACAAGTTACTGAATGTGAACGGGGAGAAAAGTGTGATCGAGTATCACCGCGAGCTGGGCCAGATTATGTGGGACAAGGTGGGCATCGCCCGGAACGAAGAGGGTCTGAAAGAAGCAATCAGCCAGATTCGGGATCTGCGGGCGGACTTCTGGCAGAATGTTCGCGTGCCCGGGGAGGCAACCAACTACAATAAATATCTCGAATTTGCCGGGCGTGTGGCTGACTTCCTTGAACTCGGCGAACTGATGGCTGAAGATGCGCTTGACCGTGATGAGTCGGCTGGCTGCCACCTGCGGGAAGAGCATCAAACCGAAGAGGGAGAAGCCCTCCGAAATGACGAGGAGTATTCTTATGTCTCGGCATGGGAGTTTAAAGGCCTGAATGGACAGCTGGTGGAAGAGCTTCACAAAGAAGATCTTGAATTTGAATATGTAGAACTGAAACAACGCAGTTACAAATAACGGAATTGAACAGAGTTGACGCGGATTCAACGTAAATCGCAAATACGCTCGATCCGTAAAACGATGAACCGCGTTTCCTGATAAAAATATTTTAATTATGGCAGAGACAATGACCATACATCTGAAGATCTGGCGGCAGGAAGGTCCTGACAAGCCGGGCAAGCTGGTTGATTACACCCTGGATAATGTCAATGAGCATATGTCTTTTCTGGAGATGCTGGATGTGTTGAATGAAAAGCTTGTTGCAGAGGGCAAAGTACCTGTTGAGTTTGACTATGACTGCCGGGAGGGAATTTGTGGGTCCTGTAACCTGGTGATCAACGGAACGGCCCACGGTCCCAAGGCGATGACTTGTACCTGCCAGCTGCACATGCGCAACTACGACGACGGCGACACCATTGTGGTGGAACCGTTCCGGGCCAAAGCATTTCCCGTAATCAGGGACCTGGTCGTAGATCGCAGCGCCTTTGACCGAATTATTGAGGCCGGGGGGTACGTCTCTACGAAAACGGGTTCGGCACCGGATGCCAACGCCATTCCGATCGAAAAAGCGACAGCGGACACCGCTTTTGACTATGCGACCTGTATCGGGTGCGGGGCCTGCGTTGCGGCTTGTCCCAACTCATCCGCCTCACTTTTTACGGGAGCGAAACTTGCTCACCTGAATCGGCTTCCCCAGGGCGAACCTGAAAAGAAACGGCGAACAGTGGCGATGGTTGAACAGATGGAGAAAGAAGGATTTGGCGACTGCTCCAACTTTGCCGAGTGCGAAGCGGTTTGCCCGAAAGGGATCTCAATCTCTGCTATCGCCGAAATGCGACGAGATTATATGAAAGCGGTCTTTGCAGGAGAAGAGGTATAAAATTAGCGAATGTAAAGGCTTCTAACCTGCATTCCCGCGAGAATAATTTTGAATCATTGTAATACTATGAATTACAATGATTTATATTGATTTCCCGACCGAAAATACTATGGCAGGGTTAGCGGACTTTGAAATTGGCACATCTGCTGCGTTGAATTTGGGGATCGCCCGCTCAAGGTATCAGCATACGTCTTGCTCTCGCTTGCGATTACTACTTCGCCTTGCATAAAAACCAATTTTTTGGTGAGAAATGCAGGTTAAATCCCGCTTTTTGTAAAATCCCCTGTTGTTCCTGCTGTCCTGGTTCAAGAGGTCGTTGAAAAATTTTTTTGCACACAAACCTCTTTAATCTACTCCTGTGGATCCAGTTTCTTTTCAAGCCTGTCCAGGATCTCCTCAACTGGAAGCTGCGTTTCTTCACTGGCCTCCATGTCGCGAAAGGTGAATGTTCCTTCATTCAGTTCATTTTCTCCCACTATAATTGTGTAACGGGCGTTCTCCCGGTCGGCATCTTTCATCTGTGATTTGATGGAGCGCCCGGCATAATCCATGGTTGCGGAAAATCCCTCCTGCCGAAATATGGGCAGTTGCTGAAGCGCCCAGCTGCGAGCTTTGTCTCCGATGGTAACAATGTAGAGGTCCACCGATTTGGGTTTCGAAAGCTTGATACCGAGCTCATCACAAGCCAGTATTAACCGCTCTATTCCCGCTGCGAATCCCACGGCAGGGGTCGGTTGCCCGCCTACTTCCTCAACCAGAAGATCGTACCGGCCACCGCCCGCAAGGGCATCCTGGGCTCCCAAATCGGGGCTGACCAGTTCAAACGCCGTACGGGTGTAGTAATCGAGTCCCCGCACGAGGTGGGGATCTTCGTCATAGGCGAGCCCCAGTTCATCCAGGTACTGCTTAACCTTGCGGTAATGGTCAGCCGATTCTTTGTTCAGGAAATCCCCGATCACAGGCGCCTCGGCAACCAGCGTCTGATCTTCCTCCTCCTTGGAATCCAGGATTCGCAGCGGATTTTTTTCGAGACGGTTTTGAGAAACCTGGCTCAGCTCATTCTTGTGAGGGGTGAAATAGTCAACAAGCGCTTTCTTGTAGGCATCGCGGCTTTCGGGATCGCCGACCGAGTTGATCTTCAGACTGGTGTTGGTGATTCCCACCCTTTCATAGACGCTCATCATAAACGCCATGCACTCCACGTCGGCGATGGGATCGTCGCTGCCCAGTATTTCGGCACCGAACTGGTGAAACTGGCGCTGGCGCCCTTTCTGCGGTTTTTCGGCGCGGAACATCGGCCCGATGTAGTACAGGTTTTGGGTGCCGCCGCGCTGCTCGAGGTGATGCTCTACAAACGCCCGAACCACGGGAGCGGTACACTCCGGGCGGAGCACGTACTGGTCGTCGCCCCGTTCAAAAGCAAACATCTCTTTCGAGACGATATCGGTAAGCTGGCCAATGCCGCGGGCGATCAGCTCGGTCTGTTCCAGTATGGGGGTGCGAATCTCCTCAAAATTAAATTTCTGAGCTTCTTCGTGGATAATTCGTTCTATCGTTTGCCACTTTTCAACTTCTCCGGGCAGGATGTCTACCATTCCAACGTGAGTACGGTATTTGGGTTGCGCCATGAATAAGTACTTGTAATAATATTTGTTCAATTAGCTGGTCAAAGATAACAGAGGCTGGGGAGAATATCTTGTAAGAAAATTCAAATGGGCGGGTGGCATAAAATGCAACGTTTACCGACCGGGAGTGCTACAGGGTAATTGGGTTTTCGCTTTATTAATAGTGCACATCCCTCTTCTACATCCCCGTAAGCACAATTTTGCCTGTATTCTTATTTTCAGCCATCCGCTGGTGGGCCTCTTCTGCCTCCCGCCAGTCGTATACTGAATCGATTACGGGGTGGATGATACCCTGTTCAAACAGGGGTAGTGCCCGGTTGGAAAATTCGCGGGTCAGTTCAATTTTGTAGGCATTCGACCGAGCCCGCAGGGTGGAGCCCCTGATCGACAAGCGCCGGGAAAGGATCGGGATGAGGTTCATCCTGGTTACTTTTGTACCTCCGAGCATTGCGAGCAGCACCAGTCGCCCGTCTTCTGCCAGCACGCTGATGTTCTGATTCCAGTAGGAAGCGCCAACAAAGTCGAGGATCAGGTCTGCAGCATGCTTGCCCAGCTCCTGCTCCACCTGTTGCGCCCAATCATTCCTCTTGTAATTATAGGTAAAATCGGCGCCGAGCTCCCGGGCCGTTTCCAGTTTGCGCTTTTTACCGGCTGTGGCCAAAACCCGGGTATTGAACAGGTGGCGGCACAGTTGGATAGCGGAGGTACCGACGCCGCTGCCGGCTGCATGGATTAAAACGGTCTCGTTTTCACGGATCTCTCCCACCCATTTCAGGGCCTGGTACGCTGTTAAAAATGTTTCCGGGATCGCCGCCGCTTCCGTAAATGACAGGTTCCCGGGAACCGGCATCGCCATATCGGCGGGAATGACGCAGAATTCGGCATAACCGCCGCCCGGCAGCAGGGAAAATACAAAATCATCGGGATGCCACTCCGATACTTCGGCCCCGATTTTTTCCACGATGCCCGCCATTTCCAGTCCCAGGATATTGCTGGCACCCTCTGGAGCAGGATATTTTCCCTGCCGTTGCAGCAGGTCTGCACGGTTGAGGGCAGTGGCCTCAATTTTGACAAGTATCTCATGGGGATCAGGCTCGGGAGTGGCTACATGCCGGATCTCCAGCGATGATTTTTTACCGGGATTTATGACGTTGATGGCTTTCATGCAAATCGGTACCTTCCTTCTTTTGGTGATGGCTCAATCAAACATACGCAAATAGAGAATTTTTTGACATGACAGATATTACCGGGCTTAATAAAGTATTGGTGCTGGCTCCCCATACCGACGACGCGGAGCTGGGGTGCGGGGGCACGATTGTGCGAATGCTGGATAACGGCGTGGAGGTGCATGTCGCCGTATTCTCCACGGCCCGTGCCTCTTTGCCACCCGGCAGCGATCCGGATCTGCTGCGAAAAGAGTTTAACGCCGCAATGGATATTCTAAATATTCCGGGGGAGCGCCGGTATGTTTATGACTACCAGGTTCGAAAACTCAACTATTCCCGACAGGAAGTGCTGGAAGAGCTGGTTAAGTTGAAGAGGAAAATTGAGCCTGAAATGGTGTTATTGCCCTCGGGAAGCGACCTGCACCAGGATCACCAGGTCGTCAATAAAGAGGGCCTGCGGGCGTTTAAGGAAATTACCGTCTGGGGATATGAGCTGCCGTGGAACCACATCACGTTTTCTGCCCAGGCGTTCGTCACGTTGACAAAAGAGCAGATCGACAAGAAATGGGAGATCTTGACGGTGTATGAGTCACAGGTAAAAAAGAATCGAAACTACTTTACAGAGGAATTCATCAGGGGACTCGCAAAAGTACGGGGCGTGCAAGTGAAAGCGGATTACGCCGAAGCGTTTGAAGTCATTCGCGTCAAGTGGTAAAAAAGCGGTAATTTCGGGGTTGGGTTTACTTGCAAAATGCGTGATGCGTAAAAAAGCAACCTTGCCCTTCGTATATTTGCCCTGAAGAATTGTTTTTAAATACCTTGACACGGAATCACAAAACGAGTCCCCTCTGAAAACCAGTAGTTGGTGTTTAAATCAGCATAATGATTTAAACACCAAAAATACTATTACAGTGGGTAGCCGGTTGCGAAATTGTTTCGTTGATGATGGAAATCGCTCACTCTACGTATAGGGATGCGTTTCGGTTCCCGATATTCCCATCGCCTTGCATACAAACCAATTTCTTGGTTAGAAATGCAGGCTAATTCCCGAATAGATTCCGAATGGCATCGCCCGCCTTGTCTTTAAGCATATCCTTGAGTATCGGTTGTATCATCTCCTGGTCTGGACGGATATTGGGATCCTCTTGCGTGCCGGTTACCCGAAGGGGTACCAGGATGGTACCGTTTTCCTGGGTAAGGGCCTCTACCGCCTGTGAAGATATAACGGAGGCAATACGCCCGCGGAATCGCCCCGGCAGGTAGACCTTCAGCTGGTAGTCGATGTCATTGGTAACCAGATGCCTCGTACCGCTCATCTCGGCCCCGATATCTCCACTGGTGAGCCCCAGGTTTTCAATGGTCATGACGCTGTTGCTGAGTGAAAACCGCGTTTGTGATTCATCCAGAGCGATGTTTCGTAATTCATCAGTTTTTAAAAGCGTTGCAACGCTTTCTTGTACCGGATGCCCCTTTATGCGCGACTTGGTCATGGTGAAGGTGCCGTCCATTTCCGTGGTGGAAATATCGGGTTCGAGGTAGACATCCAGCTCGGAGTAGTAATCGATATCGGCGCTGAAAGATCCGGTGACATGCTCGTGAAAATTGTTTTTTTCTCCAAGCACCTGGTACTCCCTGAAGAACGCATCCAGGTCAAGTCCCTCCAGCTGTCCCTTGAAGTTCAGGTTTGTTCGATCTGGCTGTGGCACCTCCCAAATGAAAGAGCCGGAAGCGGTGCCGTCGAAGAGTTCGATGGAGGCGCGATCCAGGGTTATCCGCGTGGGCGTGGTCCCGGCCTGTGCCTCCAGGTTGTTCATGGTGACGCCGGTAATTACCAGGGTTCTGATATTCGCGGTAACCGAACTTGTAAGGTCGGGCAGTTCTATGGGTATCGGGGTGGCAGCGGTGGTGTCCTCCCAGTCGATAAGCTCATCCATATTGAAGTGATCGCTTTGGAAATTGCCGGATAGAGCGGGCGTGGCTGTACGGTCTTCCTTCAGCTTGAGGTATTCCATATAGTTTTGAAGTGAGCCCTCCAGGTGTAGGTCTGAAGAGCCAAGATCAAAGCTGAGGCCAGTCAGGTCAACGGATTTGGGAGTTAGTTTCAGAACGCCGTTGAGATTGTTGACAGGCTGACCCAGTGAATCACCACTCATGTTCACATCGTTGACAGTGGCACTGCCGTTAAATATAAGATTCTCAGGCGTTTGCAGGGGGCCCCGGACCGACAGATCAAGTTGACCACTGCCGGTGAGTTCGGATATGGTGGGGCGCAGGTCGTAGTAGTGTTGAATTTCTGCAAACTGTGCATTTCCCTGCACGCGAAGATCGATGACGGGATTTTCACTGAGATAATCGGTAACAGTACCGGATAAACTGAGATCATTTTGCCCGGAACGGAAGCTGGCACGCGTGACGGAGAGTCGGTTGCCCTCCAGGGTTGAATTGAGCGTAATATCCTCCAGCGGCTGTCCCAGTTGCTTGTGTGCGATATACCCGTTGTTCAGTTCAATGGATCCGCTTTGGACCGCCTGCTCTATCTGCCCGGTGGAGCCCTTCAGGATTGCTTGTGCAGTGAGCTCTCCCCGCAGTTGCAGCGTATCCTCGTCAATCGGGTAGAACTCCTTTATGCTGGCCAGGTCAAAGTAAAGGTCTGTCGTCAAATCTACGGAGCGGTTGGCTTCGTCCAGTGGTTCTGTTATTTGACCCTGCAGGGAAAGCCTGTTTTGAGCAGCATTCAGGCTAAAGGAGTTGATGGTGAGCAGGTCCTGACTGGCCGTCGCATCAATCGAAATATTTTCTATCGGTCTCGGTACGTCGGCGTATTTGAGCAACCCTTCGGAGAGGTTGAGGTCCCCGTTAAACGTGGCTGCTTCCGGTTGATCAAGCCGCCCGTTGGCTACGGCGTTGACCGTTAGTGTTCCTCCCAGCTGATCAATGGAGAATTCCCCGAGCGGATAAAATTGCTCTACGGTTCCCAGGTCTACATCACCGTTGATCTTTGCGCTGAACGGGGCTTCGTCACTAAGAGGCTGTTCCAGCTTGCCACTGGCTGAAATTTGGTTCGAACCCGCGGTGGCTTCAAACGTTTCAAGTGTTATGAGCTCATTGGAAGCACTGGCCTGCAACCGGATATCCTGGATCGGCTCCGGGAGATCCGGGTTTTTCAAGTATCCATCTGTAACGTCAATATCGGCAGCGAAAGAGGGGAGCGCTTCACCCCCGACGGTTCCGGTTACATGACCGGCGATCGAGAGGGTTCCCCTTGTTTCGAGTCCGCTTGCCTGTTCCTGGTACGCATCGGGAAGCAGCCGTAAAAGCTCCCCGAAGTTGTCGGATGACGAGCTGAAATCGAGATCTATCGCCGGTTGGTCGGCACTCCAGTTCCGGATGGATCCCGTCAGGTTCAGGGCCAGTCCCCGGATAGAAAAGGTGCCGCTTTCCAGGTTAAGCGTCTCATTTTCCATGTCGATTGATGAGCTCTGGGCAAGGCTGAGCGGCAGCCGGTTCACGTATCGGCTGCTGTCGACCTGGATCGTAAGTCCTCCAAGGTCTATATCTACCGAACTGTTGATTACATCGGCATACTGCAAAGAGATATCGGCATTCAGATTGTCCATACGTATGGAGGCACTGCTGGTCGCATCCTCAAATCCAAAATTGCCACCTGTTACTGAAAACCGCGGGATGTTCAGTTCTAACCCCTCCGCTTCGGCAGTGGTGTCGGCTTCCCCTTCCAGCAGGAAGTCGATATTTGTGGTGCTGTCGGCATGTATGCGGTAGGTAAACCGGGGATTTTGCAGCCGTATTTCGGCAATGTTTATCTGGTTCCCAAACAGGGAGAAAAGCTCCACGCTTGCCACGAATTCATCCAGCGCGAGCAGCGTATCGGAGGGCGTATCACCGGGAACGCTCAGCTGCTGGATACGGACCCCGGGACGTGGAAATGTCCTGAAAAATGTCAGTGAGATCGACTCAACCTGCACCGGGCGACCGAGACTCTCATCCACATAGGGCATGATGGTCTGTTTCAACCGTTCGTCGGTAAAATAAAGGTTGAGCGCGATAAGGGCTACAACGATGAATAGCAGAACTCCGGCAAATATCTTGGCAAACGTTTTCATGGATGATGAGAATAAAAATGAACAGATTTTTGAAACGCAATTTAAGTAAATAAACCGCGCCCGGCACATTAAAATTTATGGGATTCGGGGAGAGATCGACTTGGTTTATTATCCCGTCAGAGGGGGATGCTGTTGCAGAAAACAGGTCTTCCGGCAGCAGGCCGGTAAAATTAATATCCGTTTTATTGGTTCAAGTTCCTTATGTTTAGAAGAGTTGTTGAAACGCATTTTCTAAATAGGTAGTAGTATACTATATGCTAAATTTGGGATCCGGTCATGGAGATCTGAAATACAAACAGCGCCGGCGTCGCCTGGTGGATACGCTGCGAAGCAAAGGTATCAAGGACGAACGCGTTCTGGAGGCGTTCAGCATCGTCCCCCGACACCAGTTTGTGGATACGGCGCTGGCCGACCGGGCGTACAAAGATACGGCGCTGCCAATAGGGAAGGAACAGACTATCTCCCAGCCCTATACGGTAGCCCGGCAAACGGAGCTGCTGGAAGCAAAGCCGGGCGAAAAGGTACTGGAGATCGGGACCGGTTCGGGATACCAGGCCGCGATTTTGTGTGAGCTGGGAGCCGAGGTGTATACCATTGAACGGCACAAGGAACTCTACGAGCGGGCGCGCTCCACCCTCCGCGAGCTGGGGTACAAAGTGCAGCTCAAACTGGGAGACGGAACGATGGGTTGGTCCGCGTATGCCCCGTATGACGCCATCGTGGTAACCGCAGGTGCGCCGGTCGTACCCGATGAGCTGGTAAAACAACTGAATGTAAACGGGCGGCTTGTGATACCGGTGGGGAGCTCCACACGCCAGGTGATGAAACGTATTATCAAGATTCGGGAAGATGAGTTTGAAGAGGAAAACTACAAGGATTTCAAGTTTGTTCCGCTGATCGGGGAGAAGGGGTGGAACGAGTAGGCGGGGATCAGTGATGAGAACAGCTGGTTGCCTGCCATCTTTTTCAGGGTTTAATTTGGTGTTGCGTATTACGCATATCTTGATAACTTACCACCGCCATTATTGAATATTTACGTTAATCGGAAACCGGAGCAATGAATAACCGGCACCTGTTCATTGGTCGTTGTTACTAACATTGTGGTTGGAGAAGAAGAAACTCAGACGTCGCCTGCAACAGAAAATACAGACTTAGAATCCACATCATGGAAAGAGTGGCCGCTCCTGCTTGTCAAGGGTTTTTTGATGGGCTCCGCGGATATCGTACCCGGCGTGAGCGGGGGGACTCTGGCCCTTATCCTGGGTATTTATGAGCGCCTGATCAATGCTATTAAAAGTGCCAATACCCGGTTTCTCACCCGTTTGTTGACCTTCCGCTGGCAGGCGGCGTTCCAGGTGGTGCACTGGAAATTCTTGTTTATGCTGTTCAGTGGCATTGTCCTGGCCATCATCTTCTTTACCCGCGTGGTACCACTGCAAGTCTACATGTTCACAAAACCGGAGTTGATTTTCGGACTCTTTTTCGGGCTTATCGTGGGATCAATCTATATTCTCGTAAAAGTGATAGACGCCCTGGATTGGAGGCATGGTCTGTTTATCCTGTTCGGAACGCTGGTCGGGTTCTGGGTGGTGACGCTGGTACCCACCGATACGCCGGAAACGAGCCTGTTCGTTTTTTTTAGCGGCTCCATTGCCATATGTGCCATGATTCTGCCCGGCATTTCTGGCTCATATCTTCTGCTTATACTCCGCAAGTACGACTACATCCTGTCGCAGGTGGCGGCATTGGGCGAATCACTGGAACCGGTACTGGTATTGCTCACCTTTTTTGCAGGCGCGGCAGTAGGACTGGCCCTGTTTTCGCGGCTGCTTTCCTGGCTGCTGGACCGTTATTACGGTTTTACCCTGGCAGTGCTTATCGGTTTTTTGATCGGGTCGCTTTACGTTATCTGGCCGTATCAAGACCGTACATACCACGAAACGGTACGGAAAACAGAAATTGTGGATTACGACCATCCACGGGCAGAAACATTGCGAGAGCATGGTCCCGATAAAAACCGGCCGGAATACGAGCGGCTGGGACCAGTAAAGACCGACGGCCCGGAGAAACGGGTTGAAATCCAGACGATAAAGCAGAAAATGATCAAGACGACCCCCTACATCCCGTACCTGACGAGGGAAGACGCCGGCACCCAACATTTTTGGAGTGGCATTATCGGCATGATAATTGGTCTGGCCATGGTTGGGGGACTTGACTACCTGCGGTCAACAGAGTTGGAATAGGCTGTATTCTCGTACGACCAATTTTAAAAATTGATCGTAAATTCATATTTGTATGTTACTTTTTGTTGTACTGAAAAAATGACCAATTGATGAAGAACTTCGCGTATATGCATCTGTAAATTCAAGTGTTGATCCAAAAGGGAGATTACCATGATGGAGATTAAAAAAATATTAGTGCCCACCGATTTTTCTGACGAGGCGATTTCTGCTTATACCCATGCTCAGGAACTGGCGTCAAAGTTCGGGGCACGGGTAGATATGATACATATTGTGCCCACGCTGAAATATTTTAGCGAAAGTATTAACAAACTGGGAGTTCCCCTGAATTTTGATGAAGACCTGTATCCTCATGTCAAGGATGGGGCGCAGCACCGCCTGAAGGGATTTATGGCGGATTATCTGAAGGAGGAAAACAAGGGCGATGCGCTCGTGCGAATTGAGCGGAAACCATCGAAAGCGATAGCGGAGTTCGCCTCGGATAACGGCTATGATCTTGTTGTAATGGCAGCAAGGGGGGAGCACAGTTCAGATCTGCTGCGCGGTAGCATTACCGAAAAAGTGATCCGTTACTCCGCGGTACCGGTATTTACGGTTGATAACCGCCTGAAACCGGAGGGCATTAAAAATATATTGCTGCCAACAGATGCATCTTCGCTTTCATTTGCATGCCTGCCGGTGGCGCTGGCCCTCGCTGATACCTACGGTGCCCGGATCACGCTCTTCCATGTGTTGGAGCTCTACGGAACCTTGTCGGAAAGCCTGGAACGAAATCCCGGCAATACCGAAGAGTCTGACCTCTACCAAGCCATCCTTGAGAAATTGACTGAATACCTTTCTGAGACCGGCCAGGATGGGATTACCGTACAGCGGGGCGACCGGGAATTTGAGGATCAGATTTTAATAACAGAGGGAGTAAATCCTAAAGCCATACAGCTGAATACCGTTATAGCAAAAGGGCTTTCAGCCCATTATGAAATTGAAAATTATGCCCCGGACAATGCCGACCTGATCGTTATGACCACACACGGGCACAGCGGACTTGCCCACTTCTTTCTCGGTTCCACAACTGAAAAAGTGGCCCAGCACGTGGATATGCCGGTTCTAACGGTTAAACCCGCCGGTAAGGAGCTTAAAAAAGCAGATTAAAAGTGAGCCGGGGGCATATATTTTCAATTACCGCTCGTTCAGTTTATTCCGCGCCGCAATCCCCGATCGGTAAATCTCCATTCCGGTATCGGAGTTCCGATGGTGCGGTCGCTCCAGCGGAGCTCGGTTTTCCGATTTTCCGCCAGGTCATGCATCACCATGGCACTAGCCTGCCAGACTCCCTCCAGGACCTGCTCATGACCGGTGGCCTCCAGCCGCTTGATCATGTCGCCTTGTGCATTGAAATATTCAATCTTCTCTACCACGTAGCGATCAGGATCTACATGGAAATAAAGCCAGGCATATTGACTTTGATCCCTTTTCTCGGCGCGCAGTACGTAGGAGGTATCTGTTTCCGCATGCATCTGGAATCGGTAATCTTCCGGCTGGCGGTCTCCCAGGTCCTCGTAGGTGAAATCGCTGCCCATAAACCGGTCACCCTGTTCTGAAGCCGAAATGATTTTGATACGCTGGAGGGCCGGCAGGTAGAGTTTCTGGACTTCATCGCTTCCTTCACTGAGAGTGAGAAAGGCCGTTCCCCTGACGTTGGCGGGCTCCTCAAAAACCAGCAGGGATCGACTTGTTTTATTCCTGTTGTAACTGAAAGACTGAATCTGCCGGTTGCGGGTGCGACCCCGGGCATCGTAGATAATCATCTGCATGTCGGCCGTCTCGTAATCAATCCGCTCGCGGCGCTGGTCGACCTCCTCAAATATTTCGCGGGCCCGTGGGTCCTCATCAGCGTTTTGTGCTGCTGTTGTAACCGGCAAAATCAAAAGGAGGATACCGATAACAGGTAAAAAATTTTTCATAGTCATGTTTTAATCTTAATAATTGGTTTTATTAA
The DNA here is from genome assembly GCF_043951865.1 of Halalkalibaculum sp. DA3122. Classification (NCBI taxonomy): domain Bacteria; kingdom Pseudomonadati; phylum Balneolota; class Balneolia; order Balneolales; family Balneolaceae; genus Halalkalibaculum; species Halalkalibaculum sp. DA3122. The sequence continues at coordinate 58,738 of NZ_JBINJF010000015.1, read as the reverse complement.
CACTGCAACCTGTCAGGTAAATTCCACGGAATTAAATTTTTTGATTCATAATTATAACTGATAGCTTTAGTCCTCTTTAACTCTTGTGACAGAGGGCGTTGATCTCCGGTGGTTTGTTCAGGCCAATCCCTGGTCGGATGCAGAATCGCATTCCCGGATAATTATTGAGAATTTTCGAATACCCGGAGAGCCCGGTAAAACGGTGATTTTACGACGCCTCTGATAAAATTTTTTAAAGTCATATGCCAGAACTGATTACTCTAGAAGAACTTATGAACATGGGCCTGCCGCCCATCATTATTTATGCAGCCCCGGTAATGTTTGCCCTCGTGTTTCTCGAATGGGGTATAAGTTATTACCAAAAGAAGGATCGGTATGATACAAAAGATTTTTGGGCTTCCACGGCGATCGGCATCGGCAATATCATTGTCAGCTCTCTCACCAAGGTAAGTATCTTTGGGCTGATACTCTTTTTCTATAACATGATGCCCTGGCGTGTACCGCATACCTGGTGGTCTTACCCGCTCTGTTTTGTGTTTTTGGATTTTTGCCGGTACTGGGCGCACCGCATTGCCCACGAACAGCGGATCTGGTGGGCAACGCATGTCCCTCATCACTCTTCCGAGCAGTATAATTTTTCCGTTTCTTTTCGTCTTTCCTGGGTTCAGGGTTTCAAAGTGATCTTTTTTCTGCCTGTGGCAATGGCGGGTTTTCATCCGGTGGTCTTTTTTATCTGTCACCAGATTGCGGTGCTTTACCAGTTCTGGATTCATACTGAAATGATTGACAAGCTGCCGCGGCCCATTGAGTTTATTTTTACAACCCCTTCTCACCATCGCGTGCACCATGCCAAGGATGATCACTATCTGGACAAAAACTACGGCTCTACATTTATTATATGGGACCGAATGTTCGGTACGTTTCAACCCGAGCTGAATACGCCGAATTACGGCATAACGAAACCGCCCGAATCGTATAACCCGGTGTACCTAGTATTCCACGAATTTATCGATATCTGGAAGGATATTAAAGAAGCCTCCGGGTGGAAGGAGTATTTGTGGATCTTATTTGCCAGTCCCGCCGAGCAGGCCCGTGCTGTCAAGGAGAAGGAAGAAAACAGCGAACAGATAGCTGCAGCGAAAGAACCCGCTGCAGCCGATGAGTAGGGTCTATTCCCATTTATTTCAGGCCGTTTTGAACTGGGCCAACACATCTTCGAGAATAAGGTACAGGCAGGGTACGATTACGAGAATAATAGAGGTGGCAAACACAATTCCAAAGCCGAGGGATATCGCCATCGGTATCAGGTGATACGCCTGCCGGGAGGTCTCCAGGATAATCGGGGTAAGCCCGCCAAAGGTGGTAAACGTGGTCAGGATAATGGGCCTGAAGCGTCTTAGCCCGGCTTCGTGAATGGCATCGAAGACCGACAGGTCCGCCCGCTTCTTGTTTGCATAATCGATCATGATCAGGGAGTCGTTCAGTACAACCCCCGAGAGTGCGATGACCCCCATCAGGCTGACCAGTGAAAGGTCGTAGCCCAGCAGGATATGCCCGATTACAGCTCCTACAATGCCGAAGGGAATTGCACCCATGACAATGAGCGGCTGCAGGTAGCTGCTGAATGCGATGGCAAGCAGTGCGTAGATCACAATCATAGCCAGGGCAAATCCTCCCCACAGGGCCTGCGTGGATTCGCGCATCTCGGCCTGGCTTCCCTCAAAACTCCAGGTAATGCCCGGGAAGTCCTGCCGCAGCTGGGGGAGCACCTCCGACTGTATGGAGGCCAGTACCCGGCTTACTGCATTGGCCGGTTCAGCATCCATACTGACCGATACCACCCGGCGTCCATCCCTGCGGTTGATGGTGGTGAACGCCTGACCCTCCTCAACTTCAACCACATCCATCAGGGGGACGTCAGTCCCTGCCGGCGTTTTGATGACCAGGTCCTCCAGGTGGTAGATGTCCTCGCGCTGCTGTTTAGGCAGCTTTACGCGAACTTCAATCTCGTTTGTACCCCGCAGCTGGCGCATGGCAAGGGCGCCGTAAAATGAATTTCGCAGCTGTTCTCCGACATCGGCCGGCGTCAACCCGAGTTTGCGCCCTTCGGGCAGGAGTTTGAAATCAAACTGCGTCTTGCCGCGATTGTAGTTGTCACTGACATCGCGGGTTTCCTCAAAAGATTCAACCTGTTGCATGAAAGCCTCGCTGGCCGCCTCCAGTACCTCGATGTCGGAATGACTCAGGTCCACACTGATATCCGGCAGGTAGCCCGCAGGCCCCCGCTCAGCTTCAAAGGTGATCTGGTCGAGTCCCTCAATGTCACCGATCTGGTTCCGCCAGAGTTCAATAAGCTGCTGGGCCGTCATGTCGCGCTCCCCGGGCGGTTTCATCACAATTTCAACATCGATAAAGCTTTGTCCCCGCACGTTGGTTTTGATACCCTCTGCCACCTCAAAAAGGTTGTGCTCCTCAAACATCTGGTGGGTGGAGTTGGTGATCTCCTCGGCGACCAGTGCAGCCTGTGCCGGGGTTGTACCGACCGGCAGACTTGCTCCCGCCTCGATTTCGTCGGCGGAGACCTCGGGCATCATCACCATGCCCATGTGATCGCTGTAGCCATAGCCACCGACCACCACGAGCAGGGCGATGGCGGTGCTTAACGTGATGTAGCGGTTGCGGAGACTGAGCTCCAGGAATGAACGGTAGTAGGTATCGATAAACCGGTTAAAGCGATCTGCAAATGACTGTTGCCAGCGATGCAGGGTTTTCCCGAGTTTGAACCTGCTCTCTTCTGTTGAACTGTGTGCCAGGTGGGCAGGCAGTATAAACAGGGCTTCAAACAGGGAGACGGCCAGCACAACGATAACCACCGCAGGCAGGGGCCACCAGTATTTACCGGTTGTGCCGGGGATGAACAACAGGGGGATAAAGGCGACAATATTGGTAAAGATACTGAACGTAACCGGCTTGCCGATATCTTTTGCTCCCTCTATGGCGGCATCGAGGAAACTCAGCCCCTTCTGACGGTACTCATATACATTTTCGCCAACCACAATCGCGTCATCGACCACAATGCCCAGCACCACCAGGAATCCGAACATCGATATCATGTTGATGCTCAGCCCAATGACCGGCAGGAAAAGCAGTCCGCCGATAAAAGAGATCGTCATCCCCATCATGACCCAGAATGCCAGCCGGTATTCAAGGAACAGGGCCAGGATGAATATGACGATCAGGATCGCGATAACGCCGTTTTCCGTAAGCAGGGAGAGGCGTTCGCTGTAGTCCTGGGCGCTGCTGCTGTCAATGCGGTATTGGACGCCCGGGGGAAAGGAGGGTTCGGCCTCCTCCAGGACAGTCCGAACGGCAGCGGCAATCTCCAGGGGAGACTGCTCCCCGATCCGGTAAATTTCAAGATCGATGGACGGCTGCCGGTTGAACTCCCCGTGGAATCCCGTCTCCTCAAATCCGTCCGTAATTTTGGCCAGGTCTGCCAGCGTCAGGTTGCTGCCCATATCGGAGGAGATCACTTCAATAGTGCCGTAGTCTTCTGCCCACTGTTTGCGTTCCTGCATGCGCAAGAGAATTTCACCGGCGTTGGTTTCCACCGCCCCGGCGGGGATATCCTCGCTGGAGCTGGCGATAATGTCGGCCACATCCTGCAGCGTGAGATCGTACTCCCGGAGCCGGTTTCGGGGAATTTCCACGTGGGTGACATAATCGGGTACATTCCCGATTTCAACCTGAGTGATCTCCGGGGTGCTCAGCATCTGGTCGCGCACATTTTCGGCCAGTTTGCGGAGGGTCCAGATATCCGCATCGCCGTACAGCCCGATGGTCATCACTTCCTGCTGGTTTGACTGCAGCCGTACTTCCGGCTCTTCAATATCATCGGGAAAAGTTCGTATGCGGTTCACGGCCTGGTCGATATCCTGGAACGTCTTCATTCGGTCGGTTCCCGCAACCAGTTCAATCATCACTTCGCCCGAACCCTCATCGGCACTGGAGGTGACCTCCTTAATGCCCTGTACACCCCGTATCGCTTCTTCCACGGGCCGTAAAATTCCCTGTTCAACTTCAGCGGGGGCGGCTCCCGGATAGACGACACTCACTTCCACCATATCCAGCTGGTACTGCGGGAAAACCTCTTTCTGGATATTGAACATCGTCCAGATGCCGCCGCCGATCAAGATAATCATCAAGAGGTTGGCAGCAATAGGATTACGCGCCATATAGGCTATCGGTCCCGAATAGTCGGAATCCCGGTTGGTATGTGAATCAGAATTGCTCATTTATCCTGAACCTTCATGAAGATTGCATTTTAATCCCGGTGTTACTGGATATCCGTTTGTACGGAATCCTGTTCTGTTTCACTGTCGCCGGAACCCTGGAGGCGCAGGGGAGCGCCATCAGTTACGGTTGAAAGATTCGTTGTCACCACCTGGTCCTGCTCGTTGAGGCCGCCCCTGATATAGGCGTATTCGGCATCCCTGAAGACGATGTCAACATCACGTATGCTCAGCTCACCATCCTCCATTACCCACACGGTATCGTTTTGACGCAGGTAGTCCCGGTTTAGGCGGAACACGTTGGCGATCGCATCAGCCTTGATATTCGATTCCACAAAGGAACCGATTATCAGCCGGGGCAGACCGGTATTGCCGGTCTGGTATGACTGGGGATCGCGGACCGTTATCAGCACGCGCGCCATGCGTGTTTTATTTTCCAGCGAGCCCACCAGTCGGAATAAGTGTCCCAGGCGGTATTCTCCTTCATCCCAGGCCGTTCTATTTATAATCCTGACTTCTGAACCCTGATCCCGGTCAGATGGAAAGGAGAGCCACCGGAGTTGAGACAACGGAACCGTGGCCTCCACCCAGTAGGTATCTAAGCCAACGAGGCGCCCCAGGTTGTCGCCGGGGGCAACCTGCGAGCCCACATTTACATTACGGCTCAGGATATGGGCGTCGAAGGGTGCCTTGATCGTTGTCCGTTCCAGGTCCAGTTCTGCCTGTTGAACAGCGGCGCGCGCCGACTGAACTTCAGACCGTGCGGCCTCCAGCTGGGGTTCCCGGAGCACAAGCTCTCTGTTTTCTTCCGAGAGCGTATCGCTGAGTAGCTGGTAATCCTGTTGCGCCACATTTTGACGACCCATCTCAATTTTCAGGTCTGACATAGCCTGGCTGAGGTCGCTTTCGCGCTGCTGAAGGGTGTTCTCGTAATCGGAGGGATCGAGCTGGAGCAGCGTTTCCCCCTTTTCTACATATCCACCGGGGGTAAAGTTGGGTGAACGCTCCATAACCTGGCCACTCACGCGGGGACTTAACGTGATATCCTGAGAGGGCATTACAGTGCCCATGGCTCTGATGGTCGGTTCATAAGTCCCCCGCTGAACCTCGATGACATCAACGAGCATGGCGGTCTGCTGGGTGGCACCAGTACGCTGGGCCGTGGGCTCGGTGGAGAAAATCAGTGTAGTTGCCGCTCCTCCAAAAAGCAGGATTGCACAACAGATGAGTAATGTTTTTTTCCAATGCATGTGAGCGTGTTCGTTGATTTTGAGGCGGATCTCGGAATTTAAAAGATCGATTGGAGACCCAGCTTCATTGCAATTGATGGATTATTGCGATTAATTTCCGCTCTCACGAGCTGTTTCAAATGAACCCGCAAGCGCCCGGTACAGGCCAATCCGGTACTCTATTCGTGCCAGTCTTGCGGAAATAAGATCCCGGCGCAACTGCTGAACTTCATCCAGGGCCGTGAGAACATCCAGATAGTTACTGGTACCATTCAGGTACTGCAGACGAAGCTGTTCATAAGCATCGCGGGCTAGGGTGACTTGTTCTTCAATGTGGTCGATACTTTCAGACTGTTGCTGTTCCAGGACCAGCGCGTCTTCCACCTCCCGAAATGCAGTTAGGACCGTTTGCCCGTACTCATATAATCGTTGCTGCTTTACCGCTTCCACGCGATCGACCTCGGCACTGAGTTCTCCTCCATACAGGAGGGGAGCCACCAGGTTTCCTGCGAACGAAAGCGCCCAGTCTTCAAAGAGATTCCCGGCGTTATCAGCAGCGGTGGAAACAGAGGCGGAAAGAGTCAGTCGCGGATATTGATTGCTGATTGCGGAAGCCAGATCGCGATCGGCCGCCTGGAGGCGGTAAAAGGCGCTTTGTACATCAGGACGCTGTCGCACCAGGTTTGTCGGGATGCCGGTGTCTGGCAGGGGAGGAAGTTCCGGCAAGCTGTCGGGGACGGTGACCTGTTGAGCCTGGGGAGAACGGCCCAGTAATACGGCCAGTTGATGTTCCAGCACCTGAATGTCAGCTTCCGCGTACGTGCGTTGTTCGATTGTCGACTCCAGAAGCTGCCGCTGGCGTATAATGTCCACTCCCTGTATCTGGCCGGTTCCCAGGCGATTTTCCAGCAGTTCCAGCACTTGCCGGTTGGTCTCGATCTGTTGTTCAACCAGGCTCCGCTGACTATGTGCCTCCACAAGCCGGTACCACGTGTTGACGATCTCTGCCGACAGGGACAGGGCGGCAGCCTGGTAATCGGTGAATGAGGCTTCGGCGCGAAATTCTTCGGCTTCCACGCTGGAGCGTATGCGCCCCCAGAGGTCGACCTCGTAAACGGAGCTGAGGCCAAGCCCGATATTTTCGCCTGGGGGACCGCTTGTCGCACCGTCGGTTACTTCTCCCTGTGCGGTTGCCTCGAGATCCGGAAAGAGGGCAGAAGATTCACGGTTGACCACCGCCTGGGAGGCGCGGAGCCGCTGCCAGGCGGTTTTTAAGCCAAAATTAGTGGTCAGCGCCGTATCAATCATGGTATTGAGCTTTTCATCCTCAAAAGAGGTCCACCACCTCTCGGGCAGTTGAGGGGTCCCGGTCTGAGAGAAAGAACCGGGCGCATCAACCGGGAGAGTGACCGTTTCCCGTTGCGCGGCACATCCCGAAAAATAGGTCATAGCAGCGAGCAAAAGAATAGTTGACAAAATTACCGAATGATTTTGTGACATATCCTCCGTTCTGTGCAGTTAGGGAAGTCATGTATACCTACCAAAAAATTTCTGTTGGACGCTAAAGGTATATAGTAAATCTATAGGAAGTTTGAAGCGTTCCTCAATCCGGGTCTAATCCGTAATTCTGCTTTTAACCATGTTCAGAAGCTGGGAAAACCGCTGGTTCTGCGGATACAGCGTTGTCAGTTTTTCGGCATAGGGCAATGCTTCCCGGTACTGGTTCTGCTGAATATACAGCGTACAGATCCCGTACAGGTATTCGGCATTTTGAGGGGCCAGGCTTATCGCCTGTTTATATACTTTTTCTGATTGCTCCGGCTGGTTTAATCGCTGCAGTGAAATAGCCCAGTTGTATCGGACGCGGTGGTGATCGGGCATCAGGGAGGCCGCCCGCTCAAAATGGGGCAGGGCCTGTGAGATCTCTGATTGTTCCGCCAGTACAAGAGCCAGGGAATAATGGGCCGGCCCGTATGATGGTTCCTGTTCGATAACTTTTTCCAGGAGCTGTTCAGCTTCCTGGTTTTCCCCGATCTGATTGTAGAGGTATGCAAGGTTTATCCGCGCGGGGTTGAAATAAGGATCTTTTTGAATCGCACTCCTGTAGGCGCTGATCGCTTTTTCCGTTTGGCCCTGGTTCTCATAGAATTGCCCCAGGTTCATCTGTCCCTGGGGAAAATATTGATTGGTCTGCAGGTACTCACGGTACTCCGAAATTGCCTCGTTGAACGCCTGCTTGAGGTTAAATGCAATATCCTGTACTGAAAATTCAGCCAGTCCCCGGGCGGCCCCCAGCCTTACCGCACGGCTCGAGTCATCCAGCGCATCCTGCAAAGGGACCTGTTTCATTTCTGCAGGAAGTGCGGCCAGGGCTCGCACGGCACTGTTGCGGACCAGCGCACTTTCATCGGTGGTGTATTGTTCAAGAATATCCAGGCTTTCGCGGGTGCCAAACTGCCCGAGATACCATGCTGTTGTTGCACGGACGATGTCATTTTGGGCCGTGTCAGAGATTACTTCCTGAAGTTCAGGAATCGTCTCGGGACCCAGCGAGTCGGCGCGGAGAAAGGTTTGGGAAAAATGGTTGGGGCGGTCTGGCCCATACCACTGTTCTATGCTGTTGGCGGCCCACTCGGCCGACTGATCGTCATGGCAGTCGTTACACGCGTTGGGGTTGCCGAACTTCCGGGTCAGGTCGGGCCGGGGTACCCTGAAGCTGTGATCCCTTCGAAAGTCGACCTCCATATAATATCGGCCGGGCATATGGCAATTGATACATTGCGAGCTCTCGGTGTTTGGTTCGTGAAAGTGATGCTCCCGGCTGTTGTATCTCGGTTCGTGGCACTGCATGCACAACGTATTGTCGGTAACATTTTGTTTCAGCTGCAGCGTATGGGGATTATGGCAGTCCACGCATTCCACCCCCTGCTTGTACATTTTGCTTTGCAGGAACGACCCGTAAACATAGACTTCATCCCTGATCTGGCCATCGGCGAAATAGGCTTCGGGGTGTGGCAGGGTGGGACTAAAATGGTCCAGGAACGCTCCGTTGTGATCATATCCCGGGGTCAGCTTTTCCCGCAGGGCGTGGCAGGGCGCACACTGGTTGACCAGATCCACCTGCCCGGTCTGCCCCGTCATCTTCAAGTCGTTGCGGATTCGGTCTATGGTAGCCTCCCGAGCCTGTTCCGACTGCATGAACTCAACATGCTCCTTGCCGGCCCCGTGGCACGACTCGCAGCTCACGTTGATGCTTGACCAGGTGGTGTGAAAGGAATCCGCCTCGGCGATGTAATTTTGCTGAAGATTGGTCGAATGGCAGTCGGCACACATCGTATTCCAGTTCATCGCGCCACCGGTCCAGTGCAGCCAGTCGCCATGTTGTATATCCTCATCAGGATTCAGGGCAAACCACTCCTCTTTTTCCGTATCCCAGGCGATATTCAGGGCCTGGAATTTTCCTTTGCCAAAGTCGATCAGATATTGCTGCAGCGGTTCCCAGCCAAAAGTATAGGCTACCTGATAATGGTTGTTCTCTCCGTCAGGTCCCGGGGCTTCTACCATAAACTGATCTGCCCGGCGGTAAAAGCGGTATTGCCGCCCCCGGTGCGTGAACGTTACATCGTCAAAATTTCCCAGCACATATTCATCAGTGGCTTTTTTCATGGCATAGTCGTGGTGAGACCCTTCCCAGTCTTCCACCTGTTTTTGGTGGCATGAGCCGCATGTTTCAACTCCGACAAATTGGGCAGCTTGAGAATTGTCTGCAGCAGATGTTTTCTCCTTGTCTGTTTGGTGGGAACAGCTATAGGAGATTCCAAGCAGCAAAAAGATGGCTATCACAACTAATAAAAGGAAAGTACGATTCATCAAAAAAAGATTATATCTGTCATTTTCGGACCGGGTTTAATCTATAGGGAAAAAAGATGTAAGTCCAAGTCTTATTTCCAGGAGAGAGCCGAGAGCTTTTTTGAAAATAAATTTTTAGCTTGAATTCCCAAACAGAACCAGCTTGGTATGGGCCTGGACAAAGCGGGATTTTTACAGCGACGCGTTCCAGCCCGTTTTCTTTGCTCAATTTGGGGCTATTGTTCACCCCAAAGGTCCACTATGAATGACCAGAATGGAATTTTCAAAAACCGTGGGTTTACGCAACCTGTACAGGTTTGTTGTTTTTTAATTTCAGTAATAATTGAACTTACATTTGAAATCCATTATTGTCGTAGAGTTGCGAAAACGACCGCATTGTTGATATCCGGGGGTGGGCAAGCTGCAGAACGTAATCCATCTGGATGATGAAAGCCGGTATAAAGGAAGATTTTGCAAAGGATAAAATGCAAAAACGCAATCAGAATAACAGCAGTAATTAAGCAGTACGAATACGTATGAAAAACCATTATAAAGAGCACGATCGAATTTTAGTGGCCCTGGACTGTATTATTTTTGGGTTCGACAGAAATGGGCTGAAACTGTTGCTTGTCAAGCGGGATTTTGAACCTGAAAAGGGCCGATGGTCGCTGATGGGAGGCTTCCTGAAGCGGGAGGAGAGCCTGGATGAGGCAGCTCACCGCATTTTGCACAAACTGACCGGGCTTAAAAATGTATACCTGGAGCAACTCTACGGGTTCGGGGAGGTAGACCGAGACCCGGTGGAGCGCACGATTTCGATTGCCTATTACGCGCTGATCAATATAAAAGATCATGACAAGGAGCTGGTGGAGGAGTATGGCGCCCGCTGGTTTCCGATTGAAGATCTGCCCGACCTTATTTTCGATCACTCCGAGATGGTGGAAGCGGCCAAAGCGAGACTGAAATACCGGGCCTCCCACGAACCGGTCGGGTTTGAACTGCTGCCCGAAAGATTTACGATGCCGGAGCTGCAGATCCTGTATGAGGATATCTATGAAACCAAGCTCGACAAACGAAATTTTCGCCGCCGCATACTTTCGACGGATGTGCTGAATAAAACGGATGAAAAGCAAAAAAAATACTCCAAAAAGGGAGCCTACCTCTACGAGTTTGACTGGGAAAAATACCAAGACAAGGTGGATAATGGCGAAAGTCTGACGTTTAAACCGCTGAAATTTTAAATTGGATCAATTTTTTTGATAATTTCTTCATCAAAATTTAAAAAGCGTTATACTTACACTTATTGTTGGGATAGGCTGCTGTTTAACATTTTCAGTAAAATATAAAAAAGGATAACAGATGGGATCTGACAAAGGCTGCGTTATTGGCATTGATTACGGGACCGACTCGGTACGGTCGGTGATAGTGGACCTGGAAGGAAACAACCTGGCGGAAGCGGTACACCACTATTCCCGCTGGGCGAAGGGTAAATACTGCGATAGTACTAAAAACCAATTCAGGCACCATCCGCTGGATTACCTGGAAGGGCTGGAGAACACGCTCAGGGAAGTGTTGGGCGCGGTTCCAGAAGAAGTTGCTCAAAATGTAAAGGGTATTTCGGTGGATACCACCGGTTCCACGCCGGTTGCGGTAGATAAGACGGGAAGACCACTGGCCCTGACCGACGAGCACGCGGAAAACCCCAATGCGATGTTCATCCTTTGGAAGGATCATACCGCCGTCAGGGAAGCGGAGGAGATTACCGACCTGGCCCGGTCGTGGGGTGGTCCCGACTATACGAAGTATGTCGGGGGAATCTACTCCTCGGAGTGGTTTTGGGCTAAAATGCTTCACACCCTGCGCGGGGATCCCGCTATTCGCGAAGCGGCCTACTCCTGGGTGGAGCTGTGCGACTGGATTCCCTACGAGCTTACCGGGGGGACGGATGTTCACCAAATGAAGCGCAGTCGCTGTGCGGCCGGGCACAAGGCGATGTGGCACGAGGAGTTTGACGGGTTGCCCGGTGATGAGTTTTTGACGAAACTTGACCCGCTGCTTTCCGGGGTACGCGAGCGACTTTACGAAGCAACGTTTACCGCAGATGAGCCGGCCGGTACGATTTCGGAGGAATGGGCTGAAAAACTGGGGCTGCCTGAAGATGTTGTAATCGGGGTCGGGGCGTTTGATGCCCACATGGGGGCGGTCGGCGGAGAGATTGAACCCTATTTCCTAAGCAAGGTGATGGGAACCTCGACCTGCGACATCCTTGTGGCGCCCTATGAGGATGTGCAGGAGAACCTGGTGCAGGGCATCTGCGGCCAGGTGGATGGTTCCGTTATCCCGGGAATGATCGGGCTTGAGGCGGGGCAGTCGGCTTTTGGAGATGTCTACGCCTGGTATAAAAACGTGCTTCTGGCCCCCTTCGAAACCCTGGTTGGGGAGTCCGATATACTCTCTGATGAGCAGAAGGAACAGCTGCTCAGCGAAGCTGACAATCAGCTGATTGCCCGGCTGTCGGAGGGCGCCGCAAAAATCGGTACTGTCGATACCGGTATTTTGGCCCTCGACTGGCTTAACGGTCGCCGAACCCCGGATGCCAACCAGCTGCTCAAGGGGGCTATTGAAGGACTGGATCTGGGGAGCGACAGCTACCGTATTTTTAAAGCGCTGGTTGAGGCTACCTGTTTTGGTGCCCGGGCTATCGTCGAGCGGTTTGAGGAGGAAGGAATCCAGATCAACGGGATCATTGGTCTCGGCGGGGTGGCCAAAAAATCACCCTACGTGATGCAGACGCTGGCCAATGTGCTGAATATGCCGATCAAGATTGCCAAATCCGACCAGGTCTGCGCCCGGGGGGCAGCCATGTTTGCCGCCACCGCCGCCGGTCTTTTTGACGATGTTACCGAGGCGAAAGAGGCGATGGGCAACGGATTTGGTAAGATCTACCAGCCTGAATCCGGGAAAGTCGAGGAGTATGAGGAGCTGTACCGCCGATACAAGTCGTTCGGTGATGCGATCGAATCCAGAATTCAAAATCAATACAAAAACTAGCCGTTTCTCCATGAGTGAATTTAGCGAACTTAAAAAAGAGGCGTATGAAAGCAATATGCGCCTGCCGGAACTGGACCTGGTGCTGTTCACATTTGGCAATGCCAGCGCCGTGGACCGGGATCGCGAAGTGTTCGCCATAAAACCGAGTGGCGTTCCCTATGATGAGTTGCAACCGGAAGATATCGTGATCGTTGATTTTAACGGGAATGTAGTGGAAGGGGAGATGCGTCCCTCCTCAGACACTGAAACCCACGCGGTATTATACAAGCACTGGCAGCATATTGGCGGCATCGTACATACGCACTCCACATACGGCACCGCCTGGGCGCAGACCCAGCAGGATATCCCGATCATGGGCACTACACATGCCGATCACCTGACCCGGGATATCCCGTGTGCCCCGGTTATGAGCGACGAGATGATTAAGGGAGATTACGAGGAGCAGACCGGCTACCAGATTATTAATGCGTTCGATGATCGTGATCTTTCGTATGAGGAGGTCGAGATGGTGCTGGTGGCCAACCATGCCCCGTTTACCTGGGGAAAGACGGCGGAAAAGGCGGTCTATAACAGCGCGGTGTTGGAGGAAGTGGCCAAGATGGCGTACATTTCTCTCCAGATTCGCCCCGATGCACCCCGGCTGAAGGAGACCCTTATCCGGAAACACTGGGAACGCAAGCACGGCGATGACGCCTATTACGGGCAGGAGTGACCGAGGCAGGGACGGGATAAATGTGCTTATTGTCCGGCCGATGAAGATGTTGATATAATTTTTTGAAAATATAAACACTATTTATGAGTCAAGCGCAAAAAGAGATCTGGTTTATCACCGGCAGCCAGAACCTGTATGGTGAGGAAGCATTGAAGCAGGTAGAGATCCACTCCAAAAAGGTAACGGCCGGACTTTCGGAGCGCACTCAATCTCCCGCAAAAATAGTCTTTAAATCAGTACTCACCACCTCCGGCGCCATTCAGCGTTTATGTCGGGAAGCCAACAGCTCTGATAGCTGCATCGGGTTGATTACCTGGATGCACACGTTTTCGCCGGCCAAAATGTGGATCGCGGGTCTCAAAATTCTAGACAAGCCGTTCCTGCACCTGCATACCCAGTTCAATCGCGATATTCCGTGGGAGGAGATTGACATGGATTTCATGAACCTGAACCAGTCGGCCCACGGGGGCAGGGAGTTCGGTTTTATAAATACGCTGATGGGGATCGACCGGAAGGTGGTTGTCGGCCACTGGCAGGATGCTGAAGTGATCAATGAGCTCGACACCTGGATTCGGGCAGCGATCGGCAAAGATGAGCTTACCAACATGAAAGTGGCCCGTTTTGGAGATAACATGCGGAATGTGGCCGTTACCGAGGGGGACAAGGTAACAGCACAGGTCCAGCTTGGAATGGATGTCAGGGGCTATGGCGTGGGCGACCTGGCTGAACATGTAAACGGGGTTTCGGAGCGTGATCTTTCAAACCTGGTTGACGAGTATAGAGAGCAGTATGAGATCGCTTCCGATGACCTCTCCGACGATCATTTTAGCAGTGCGATCGTTGAAGCGGCGCGCATTGAACTGGGGATCAGGGCGTTCCTGGAAGAGGGCGACTTTCGCGCTTTTACCACTACATTTGAAGACCTGCATGGTCTCAAGCAACTGCCGGGACTCGGCGTGCAGCGCCTGATGCAACAGGGCTATGGATTTGGAGCCGAGGGCGACTGGAAGACGGCGGCCCTGGTACGGGCGACAAAAGTGATGGCGGAGGGGCTGCCGGGAGGCACTTCGTTCATGGAGGATTACACCTATCATTTTGAACCCGGCCGGATGCAGGTGCTGGGGGCCCACATGCTGGAAATATGTCCCTCGATAACAGAAGGAACTCCTTTACTGGAGGTACACCCGCTCTCTATCGGCGGCAAAGCGGACCCGGCGCGACTCGTGTTTGATGCCCCGCCCGGCGATGCCCTGAATGTTTCGCTGATTGATCTCGGAAACCGGTATCGCCTGCTGGTGAATAAAGTGGAAGCCGTTGAAATGCCCGATCTCCCAAAACTGCCGGTCGCCCGCGTGTTGTGGAATCCCAAACCGGACCTCAAAACTGCGGCAGCGGCGTGGATCCTGGCGGGCGGGGCCCACCACACCGCATACAGCCAGAGCCTGCGGGTGGATCATATTCGCGATTTTGCCGAGATGCTGGGAATTGAATGCGTTGTCATTGATGAAAGTACCGATATCCACGATTTCAAACTGGCATTGAGATCGAACGAGGTGTACTACGGCAGGTATAAAGGAATTCGATAGACGTACCGTCCGATTTCAAATGTATTTTACCCAGGATTTCCTTCCAAAAAAGTCACGGGTGCCCGTTCTCGCTTCACCTACAGGCAGAAATGGAATATATGAAAGCAGTAAAGTCCACACTGATCCTTTTTTTGGCGCTGGGGCTTTGCCCTGGTTGTGGAGACATCAGTACTGGCACAGGGAACGACAATGAAGCTGGAGAACGGGAAGAGGAATACGAGGGGATTATTGAGGATTTTGAGGGTCCCGCTTATCCTGATGACTATACTTCAGTCTCTTCATGGGACGATCGTTCAAAATGGAATCTGGCGAACGTCCATGACCCAACGGTTATCAAGGACGGCGATTATTTTTACATGTATCAAACGAACGCTTCCTACGGCAATGTGCACAAGGGACATGGATACTACCCGTACCGCCGGTCCAAAGACTTGGTTAACTGGGAGTTTTCTGGCACCGTATTTCCTGATGCTCCTTCATGGGTAAAGGATTCCTTAAACAGCATAAGGGCTGAAATGGATCCTCCGTTGCCTCCCATCGAAGATCCCGATTTTGGCTTCTGGGCACCTCATGTAACAAAAGTAAATGATACGTTCAGGTTGTATTACAGCGTGGTCACTATGAATCCGATTACCGGAACGGATGATACCGGCTCCTGGACGGAGCGGGCCTTTATCGGGCTGGCAGAATCTGCGGATCTGGCTGCCAACAACTGGGAAGACAAGGGCATGGTGATCCACTCTGTGGCAGATGGGGAGGCGTCCTACCAGCGAAACGGAGGCTCAGACTGGAGTACTTATTTCAAATACAACGCCATTGACCCATCGTATGTGGTCACCCCCGGGGGAGAGCACTGGCTGGTATACGGTTCCTGGCATTCGGGAATTGCCGCCGTCCAGCTCGATCCTGCGACCGGTAAACCGTTCGAACTAGATAGCCTGGAAGATTACGGGGTCAGAATAGCCGGTCGTGGAGATGTGGCTTCCAACAGGTGGCAGGGGCTTGAAGGTCCGGAGATTATATATAATGGAGATACCGGATATTACTACCTGTTCCTGGCCTACGATGAGCTGTCCGTGGCCTACAATACCCGCGTGGCCCGATCTAAAAGCATTACGGGTCCCTATTTGGGCATCAATGGGGACAATGTTACCAAAGGAGCAGAGGCGTGGCCCATGGTAACGCATCCCTATAAATTTGACGGTCACCACGGGTGGGTGGGCATATCTCACTGTGCGGTTTTTCAGGACCCGGAGACGGGGAAGTGGTTCTACTCATCCCAGGGACGCTTGCCGCCGGAGATCGGGGGAATCAACGTCTCAAATGCTGTAATGATGGGGCACGTAAGAGAAATATACTGGACTGAAAGTGGCTGGCCGGTGGTTGCACCGGAACGTTACGCCGGGGTCCCGGACATCGCAATAGATGAAGAGGATATCGTGGGGACCTGGGAAGAAATTATCCTGGACTACCAGTATAAAACCATGCAAAAATCATATATGGTGAGGTTTAATGAAGATTATACGCTGGGTGGTCAACTGAGGGGTACCTGGTCTTATCATCAGGATTCCCGAACGCTTACCGTAAATGGTACAGAGCTTATTGTAGACACTGCGTGGGATTGGGAGGCTTCACCACGCCATACAACCATAACCTACACCGGTCTTATCCACTCCGGGCGATCGGTCTGGGGAAAGAAGGTCCAACGGAAGTAGAATACCGACGTACGACAGTCTATAAAACCCTTCTATGAACAACTAAACTGGTTAAATGGTTTTAATCCCGGGCCGTAATGGAGTGTATAGGGTAGCGTTGTTTGTAGCTCTGGTATAGGTAGGTATCAGTCGGGCGTTACCCGGGGCCATCCCTCCTCATCCCATTCCATTTCCAGCATTATGAGCTTTGATCTCCCTTCGTCGGAGAGGTCATACCCGTGGACCACCAGGTAGTCGGTGCCGTCAAATGTGTAGGCCGAATTGTGCCCGATACCGGCCCAGTTTTCGTTGCCCTTGACCACAAGCGTGCCCCCGCCGTGTCGCATATCCCTGTTGGTCCGATCCAGGTATGGACCAGTAATATCTTTTGAGCGGCCAACGACTACTTTATAGGTACTTTCTTCGCCAGCGCAGCATCGATCCCAGGATACAAACAAGTAATAAAACCCGTTCTTTTTGAAGATAAACGGGGCTTCAATATCGCCATTTTCGCTATCTCCCGCATCGCGTTCATCGAGCTTCCAGTAGCGGTGCCGGGAAGCGATGGTATGCCATTCGGCCGCGGTATCAACAGCGACCTCCGTGAGATTATCCTGCAGTTTCACCAGTTTTATCCCAAGCCAGTATGAGCCAAACGTGAGCCACGGGGTTCCCTTGTCGTCAATGGCAAGATTGGGATCAATGGCATTCCACATGTCACGGCCGGGTACCGATTCCACTACAGGACCGTGATCCACCCACCTGAAGTCGGGATCATCGGGGTGCAGTGTGTTGTTGGTTGCCACCCCTATGGCCGAAGTGTTTTTCCCAAACGAAGAGACCGAATAGTACAGGTAGTAGGTGCCGTCGTGATAGGCGATATCCGGGGCCCACATGTGGTTGCGGAAATCCGGGACAACCTGGTAGGTCCAATGGGGCGCTTCGTCAAAAACACGGTTCTCTTCAGTCCAGTTCTGCAGGTCTGGCGATGACCAAACGGAAATACCGCGTCCTGTCTCAAACAGGTAGTAGGTCTGATCCTGTGAAATCATGACGGGATCGTGAACAGGTATGTTCCGATTTTGAGCCAGCGCTTCTCTACCGGCAATACCTAGTAAAAGCCCGCATAAACAGTAGAGAAGGAGTGATGAAGGTACGGATTCCATGAGTGCATTATCCCTGTAGTTCATTACACTGCTCCTTTCAGAAGTAAGTGAGAATGTGTGTTCAGCAAGATTGGGCAAAACAGTTTGGTAAGGCAAGCCCTGAGCCTTTTAATTGCCCGATGATGGCATTTTCGGGACTTCGAAATCCTCATTTATGAGTTCTAAACCATGTGTTCGAAATCACCCAAGCTTTTGAAACTGGTCAAAATCCTGGTGTTGCAAAGCTTCTAAGTGTCAGTCGCACGCCTTTTGAGTTAGCCAAATATCACAACACTATCAAGCAGGGAAAGCATTTTGATTCCCGAAAGAAGGTATTTGCCTTGAAATTGACAGGAAATTTGATAAATTGTTTACCACATGCTTAAGGGTAATAATTACACTTAATTGTAAATGTTCCCTTTCGAGTGGTGCTATTACCTTGAGTTTCTGTTTCAAATTATGGGAAGGACAGACTCAGCACAGAAAAAGGATTAGTATTTATTAAAAGGGGATAGATGAAAGTGGAACTGGGGAAATCAGTATGACCGACAGGGAAAGGTGGAGGCAGTTAAAAAAAGGGAATCGCAGTGCACTCGAAGCGTTATTTCGGCAATACTATGACGATCTGTTTCGGTATGCGGTCAAATTTTGCGGAAGTGAAGTGGTAGCTGAAGATCATATCCAGGATCTGTTCCTGAGGATCTGGAAGAAGAGGGCAAATCTGGGGGATGTGACGGGGGTAAAGACCTATCTTTGGACCGCCCTGCGAAGAAGCCTGATCGATCAAATCCACAAGGAGTCCCGGCGGTCAGATATTTATACAGAGTTTGGAGAGGAGACAAGCAGTATGCAGTTTGCAGTGGATGAGATAATTATCCAAAGAGAGAAAGACCGCGCAAAACGGGCAGCGCTAAAAAAGGCGATGGATGAGTTAACACCCCGCCAGCGGGAAATCATATACCTTCGCTATTATGAAGGAATGACATATGAAGAAATTGAGTCGATTACCTCCCTGAATTACCAGACCCTTCGAAACTATGTCTGCAAGTCGTTGAAGATCCTTGACGGGGTAATAAACAGTCCGGCAAACGGAATACTGTTGACCACCCTGGCTCCCTTCCCGTTAATATCGTTGATATGTTGTGTGTCGCACGTATTGATGATGGTACACTAATACTGTCGTTTCATGCACAACCGATCGCTCACCAGGCATGGCCACAGGGTAAAATCTTTCTTTGTATTCCATATTCCTGTTCAATATTTCTATTTAAAAAGTTTGTTTAGATAGATTCAGGCCACGTCATTGCAGGAATTTCCCGAACCAGATTTTTTCTGGTACAAAACAGTTTGCCACCCGTCTATTTGAGTGAAATCCCCAAACAACAAAAAACAGGACAGTGAACAGTCAGAAACATACCATTGAAGAACTGCTGGAAGATGCCTCATTCCGAAAGTGGGCTCAGGGTGAGGCTTCCGAAAATCAAAAAGAATACTGGGACAACTGGGTCTCGGAGGCGGAGGAACACCGCGAGCTGGCGCGGGATGCCATGCAGGAGATAGCGGGATTCAGCCTTGATCCAACAGTCAGCCCAAACACCGAGAACGCCTGGAACCGGTTTAGTAAACGGCTGAACCGGGAGGGGAAGAAGATCAGTCGCGGAACGGTAAAAAAGAGCGAAAGAGGAAATGTTGATCTCAACTGGATTTACCGGATGGCCGCGGGATTTCTCATCATTCTTACAACCGGCCTGACGGTTTATTTTGGGTATTCAGGAGATAACAGCGAGCCGCAATCAGAAAATGTATTGACAAGCCACAGGGTTACAACCAGCTATGGAGAACAGAAAACCATAAAGCTGGGAGATGGATCTGTAATAAACCTGAATGCCAATTCCGAGCTGGTTTACAGGACCAATACCGCAAATCCGACCAATATCAGTGTTGAATTGGAGGGAGAGGCTTTTTTCAGCGTCCCCGAAAGGACCAGCCGTGACGAGTTCCCATTCAGGGTTATTACAGATGACGGTTTTGTGCAGGTTCTGGGGACGGCGTTTTCAGTTTCCACCAGGGACGAAAAAACACAGGTTGTGCTGGAGAAGGGCAGCGTAGAAGTTACCTCGTATCAGCCTGCCCGACAAAAACAGCGCCAGTTGATTTTAAAACCCGACCACATGGCCGAGTTTGATAATGAAAGTGATACTCTGATAGTGCGATGGGTCAATACCGATGTATACACTTCCTGGAAAACCGACGACCTGGTCTTTGATCACACCCCGCTGCCGGTGGTGCTGAAAAGGCTAGAATATACCTTCGGGGTAACGATAAAAATCAAGGATCCGGCGCTTAAACAGCGGACGCTCTCCGGTACTATCGAAAACTCAAAAATGGATGTGATACTGTCAACATTGTCTCAAACTCTGTCCACACCTGTTAAGATTGATGGGAAAACAGTCTACTTGGGGGAAGAAAACAGGAATAAGACAAGTGCCCATAAATAAATCAACATAACCATAACCGAAATAAGGGAAATTATGAAAATTCATAATGATACAATATTCGGAAGGGTATCAGCAGGGATTTTGTGTGCCATTTTGCTGGGAAGCATGCTCATGGTCTCACGATCCGTTGCCCAGGTACCCTCGCAGGAACTTTATACGTCAAAACAGCTGAGTGCCAGTACCTTTTCTGTCAGCACCATAAAAATGCTTTCGCTTGAGGCGGCCCTGACTGAGATACAGAAGAGCTACAACGTCTCTTTTCTGTATGATTCGGACATACTGAAAGGAAAATATGTGAGGGCATCCCTGCTTCAGGCTGACAGCCTGGGACAAATGCTGGGCCGGGCTCTGAGCAGGAACGGGCTTACCTATTCGCGGGAGTCGGAGCAGCAGTATGCCATAAAAAAGGCCTCCTATATTCGGACAAATAATTTCAAGAAGGCGATTCGCCTGGAAAGTGTAACCGGTACCGTCAGGGACGCCAATACCGGTGAATCACTGCCCGGCGTGAACATTCTTGTCAAGGGCACGACAACCGGGACATCCACAGATGCGGAAGGCACGTACTCCCTGAATGTACCCTCCCTGCAGGATACGCTGGTGTTTTCCTTTATCGGGTACCAATCTCAAGAGGTTCCCATTCAGGGTCGCACCGAGATTAACGTATCCCTTGAAGTGGGAGCCATTTCGGGTGAGGAGCTTGTCGTAGTCGGTTACGGCACGCAGCGTTCGGAGAATCTTACCGGTTCAGTAGCGTCAGTGTCGGCTGACGAGATGGCCGAAATCCCGGTTCCGACGGTCACACATGCATTGCAGGGGATGGCTCCGGGTCTACAGCTGCTGGACGGAGGAAACCGCCCGGGACGCAACGAGCTGGATCTGCTGGTGCGCGGGCAGGGTACGCTTGGTCGCGGTGACCCCGGCAGCGCCGGAGCTTCCCGCCCCCTGGTGCTTATAGACGGACTTGAAGGGGACCTTTCCACCGTCGACATGGATGACGTAGAAAATATTTCAGTACTGAAGGATGCAGCATCGGCGGCGATCTACGGCTCGCGTGCGGCAAACGGCGTAATACTGGTCACCACAAAGCGTGGATCGGCCGGCTTGCAGGTCGATTACAATGGATACATGGGAATGCAGGATATAACAGCGTGGCCGGAGCGGGTGGATACCGAAACGCACATGCGGCTCGCAAACCTGGCCCGGGAGAATCTTTTGAACTGGTGCCTCGATGGTCGCGATCCCAGCCAGACCCCGGCAGAGTGCCGAAGTAATCCGAGTTATGCACCCCGATATACGGATGAGTATATCCAGAATACGATCGCCGGAACAGACCCTGACGCCTATCCGGACAACGAGTGGGTGGATGCGATCTTTGACCCGGCGCCAATCCAGGACCACACGCTGCGCGTGTCCGGGGGAAACACCGATGCGCGTTATGCACTTTCGCTTAACTATATGAGTGAGGACGGCATGATGGCGAACACCGGAACCGACCGGTACGGAGTGCGCCTCAATACTGATTTCCAGATGACCGACCGGATTTCGGGAGGCCTTGACATCTCGGGCAGCCGCCGGTGGGATATCATTCCCGCGGAAAACTGGGCTTCAACATTTTATATCGTCCATGACACGCCGCCGACACGCCGGACCCGCTATTCCGACGGAACCTACGGCTTGAACCTGTTCGGTCGCAGCCCGTTGGCTTCTGCCGAAGTAAGTGGTGACGAACAGCGAGTGTTCTGGGAAGGCAAAGTTACCGGTCGGCTGGATATCGATATTCTTCCTGGATGGGCGGAGCTGCAGACACTCGCCTCCTTCGACTACGGAAGTATGGACTGGGAGCTGTTCCGCACCGATCCGGATCTTATCGAGGAATATCCCGAAGACGGGTACTACTGGGGACCGAGTTACGGCGAGAACCGCAGCAACACGGAGCGTCAGTCTACACTACGGGCGATGATCGACTACGGCCACACGTTCCTGGAAACGCACGAGATCTCCGGCGTGGTCGGCTACGAGCAGATTCAGTATAATTTCGAGGAGTTCCGGGCCTCGCGGGACCAGTTCTACAACAACCAGCTGCGTCAACTCAACATGGGGAATCCCTCGAATGACGGAACGGTGGGATACGGCAGCGAGTGGGCGCTCCGCTCGGTATTTGGACGGTTAAACTACGAACTGATGGATCGTTACCTGTTTGAGTTTAACGCCCGTTACGACGGGTCGAGTCGGTTTGCCGAGGGCCATCGCTACGGGTTTTTCCCCTCATTTTCGGTCGGCTGGCGAATCGCCGAAGAACCGTTCTTTAACGTGGACTGGGTGGACGAACTGAAACTGCGCGGCTCTTGGGGCGAGCTGGGTAACCAGGATGTGCCGCTGTACTCCTACTACTCGTCGATTGACCTGGGTATCCCGTACTACCTGGGCAACTCCAGTGGTCCGCAGGCCGTGGGCGGGGCTGCTACAGACCTTGTCAACAACGAGCTATCGTGGGAGACGACCACCGTCATCGACGTGGGTTTCGATGCAGCCTTTTTCGATGATCGCCTGACTCTCACGGGCGATATTTATCAGCGACGCACAGAAGATATTCTCCTGAATGTCCCGGTTCCCGACATGGTCGGCCTGGGCGCGCCATACCAGAATGCGGGCATCGTTGAGAACAGAGGCTGGGAGCTGGCTGTTGGCTGGCAGGATCAAATCAACGAAGTTAGCTACGGAATCGACTTCAACCTGTCTGACAACCGAAACGAGGTTATCGACCTGGTAGACACGGGACCTTATGTACTGGGTGGCGGACTCGACCGTCACGTGGTCCAGGAGGGCAGCCCGGTCAACGCCTGGTACGGCCTGGAGGCGGATGGGCTGTTTAACTCGTACGAAGAGATCGACAACCACGCCCAACCTGCCGGCTGGGTAACCCGCCTGGGGGATATCCGCTTCAAAGATCAGAACGGCGACGGGGCGATTAATGAAGAAGATCGCGTGGTGATCGGCGATCCCAATCCGCGCTATATCTTTGGTGTGAATCTTAACATGGGATGGAGAAACTTCGATTTCAGCGCATTTCTGCAGGGAGTTGGCAAGCGTGACCAGTACCTGGGACTTGGCTTTGCCCAGGGTCCGGTATGGGAGAATTATACCTCACAATGGCATAAAGACTACTGGACCCCTGAAAACACGGATGCCCGTCATCCCGCGTACTACTCCAACTACAACCGGAATTATTACACAACGAACTCCTGGTGGATCCTGGACGGGAGCTTTGTGAAGCTGCGCAACGTCCAGCTTGGCTATACCCTTCCACAGGATATTGTCAGCCAGGTCGGCATTCAGCGCCTGCGGTTGTATGCAACGGGTAAAAACCTTTGGATGCATCAAAACCTGGGTATCGGCCTGGATCCCGAATACCCGTGGACGACCGGTGACTACTATCCGCAGACGAAGGTGATCAGCATTGGCGCCAACATTAGCTTCTAAAACGACCAGGATTATGACTTTCAAGACCAAGAAAAGGACTTCTAAGATGACTAAAGCAATCAATAAACTGTTTTGTAGCATATTGGCTCTCGGTATCGTTCTGGGAGCGACGGGATGCAGCGAAGACCTGCTGACGACGGTACCGAAAGACAGGGTCTCCTCGGCGACCTTCTGGTCGACCGAGCGTGATTTTAATACGGCGCTCAATGGAGCGTATGACCGGATGTTCGGTGTCAACCTCGACCCGATGTACTTCGACGGTACCACGGAGATCGGCTATTCACACGCCGACTGGATGCGCCAGCACGAGTACGTCATGGGCCGTGCCAACGCCCTTTCCGGCTGGTCGGCCGACATGTGGGACCGAACCTTCACCGGGATCAGTCGTGCAAACGAAATTCTTGCGCAGCTCGATGCCCTGGAAGAGGGCGTACTTTCTCCTGAAGCCGTAGACCAGATTCGGGGACAAGCCCTGTTCCTGCGCGGTTACTTCTACCACGAGCTGCTGTGGATGTTTGGTGAAGTGCCTATCTTCACGAGCGTCCCTACGGTAGAGGAGGCACGTCAGGTAAGCCGCTCTTCAAGGGAAGAGGTGTACAACCAGATTACCTCTGACCTGTCTCAAGCTGCGAACCTGCTGCCGACGAGCTGGAGTTCCAGCCAGTTTGGCCGTGCCACCCGGGGTACTGCACTGGGATATCACGCCCGCACGGCACTCTACGAAGCGGGCTGGCAGGAGCATCACGAAGGAAATGCAGCGCGCGCCGATGAGATGTATCAAACGGCTGCGGATATGTCACGGGCCGTTATCGATCTCAACGAGTACAGCCTGCACCCGGACTTCCGTGAGCTTTTTACCTACGCCGGTGAGCAAAGCAATGAAATTATCTTTTCCTACCAGAAAGTCTCCGGCCAGAATGGATGGCACGCGTGGCTGGGCTTTGCCCCCAAGTCGATGGGCAGTAATGTCGATGTAGAACCGACCCGGGAACTGGTGGACATGTTCCCGATGGAGGATGGGCTGCCGATCGATGAGTCGCCACTGTATGATGCATCTCCGCCCCGCATCACCTACGACGGCGACGGCAACCCGACGGTAGAAACGCTGGGCATGTACGCCGACCGGGACCCGCGGTTCTACGGTACGGTCCTGTTCCCGGGCGGGGAGTTCAATGGAGCTATCTACAACTCCTATCCCTCCTGCAGCAGTGGGGCGCCCGACGGCTACTGCAGTCCCACAACCGACCGGATTTTGTTAACGGACTACAACAACACGTATACTGGCTATATTGCCATGAAATATGTGGATCCGGAAGACCAGGCGGCCCCCACCAACAGTGGCCTCAACATCATCAAAATGCGATATGCCGACATCCTGCTGATGTATGCAGAGGCGAAGGCTGAGCTGGATGAGCTGGACAACTCGGTAAATGAGGCGATCGAGGAGGTGCGTGACCGCGTCAACCTGCCGATGCCTCAGGATGTGACCGCGATGTCGCAGGAAGAGGCGATTGAGTTTATCCGTAATGAGCGAACGATAGAGCTGGCCTGGGAGGGCCTGCACCTGGCGGACATACGTCGCTGGGGAACTGCCGAGGACGTGCTGAACGGCAATGTTCACGGTATCGACATCGCTGACGGGGAGGGCAATTTTGCCCCGGTGCCCGGGCAGCATACGCGCTCGTTCGAGACTCCCCGCGATTACGTCTGGCCCATACCGGCAAGTGAGCGGGATCTTAATCCCAACTTGTCACAAAACCCGGGATACTGACAGGAGACCTTACCAGCATTTAAAAACCGGGTAGTTAATTATACCCACTACCTACAGGGGCTGCAGGCGGTAAACGCCTGCAGCCTTTTTTAATCGTGCTTTGGAAGAGCCGCTCCCCGTTAGTATGACTTGTCTTTAATGTGTTGCCTTCGCCGCACTATGGGTCAACAGGTGGGAATAGAATTTAATCCTTCAGGCTAAGCATGCTGTCCAGGGTAAAGTTTTCAAAGTCGTTGATCACCAGGTGGCAGTCACTCAGTTCTTCAGGGGTATGCGTGGTAGCTACCCCAATAACGGCAGCACCCGCCGCCAATCCCGACTGCACCCCGGAAACGGAATCTTCAATCACAATACATTCCGGGGCTGTAAGGCCGATCGCTTTGGCTGCATTGTGATAGGGCTCCGGATGGGGTTTGCTGTGGGTAACGTGGGAGGAGTCAAGCACAGCATCAAACATATCGTAGATCGCAAGCTTATTAAGGATAAAATCGGCATTTTCACCCGGGGCCGAGGTCGCCACGACCATCTTGACCTTCTGCTCTTTCAGTTGCCTGATAAACCTGATAACGCCGGGCACCTGCATCGCCTCGGGATCAAATATATCCCGGAAAATCTGTTCCTTTTCATCGGCCAGTTCCTTGAGCCGTTCTGTGGAAATATCCCCGAAAATTTTAGGAATCCACTCCTTGTTCGCCCGCCCGTAGATATTATTTTTCAGGTAGTCGTCATCAATTTTTATATCGTGTTTGTCGCAAAAAATGTTGATCGCTTTTTTGTGTGCGGGGTTGCTGTGTACAATGACCCCGTCCATGTCAAAAAGAACGCCAAAATTGCTTCGCATCTGATTGGTTTGTAGTTAAAAGTCGGAAAAAAGATGGAGTATCCAGCTCAATAAATACCGACTAATGAGGCCTGAATATACAAAGCTTGCAGTAATTGTATATGAAATGATTGATAGACTGACCCGGGCTGGGTTGTGGGCAAGGATACCCATTTTGGGAATGCCGGTTGACCGATTGCTGTTAAGGCACCGGAAATTAACAGGAGCCAACAGGGCAGCAGATGAAGAATATCAACAGTCACCGCGTATTTCATAGAAACCAGAAAGAGCCGGATACCGGGGGGAAATACGTCGTATATTGGATGCAGTCGGCCCACCGCCTGCACTACAATTTTGCGCTCGAGTACGCGGTTGGGTGGGCCAACAAGCTGGACAAGCCGCTGCTGTTATACGAGGAGCTGAAAAACGACTACCCGTGGGCCTCCGGCCGCATCCATACCTTTTACCTGGAGGGGATGCAGGAGATCCGGGATTACTGCCGGGAACACAACCACAACTACCTTTCATTTGTAGAAGAAGAGCCCGAGACCAACAAACGGGCCTATCTTGAGATGCTGCGTAACGCATGCTGCCTGGTTACCGACGAGTTCCCTGTCTATTTTATCCGCGAACGCAACAGATGGCTTGGGGAACACCTCGACATTCCGGTCTATACGGTGGATAACAACGGGCTGATCCCGCTAGGGCTCACCGAGAAAGATCCCTACAACGCCTATTTTTTTCGGAAGATCATGCAGCGAAATTTTGTGGAGGCTTATACCCATCCCCCAAAGCAAAACCCGCTGGAAGAGCTGAAAAATCGGGAGGAAATTGATATTAAAAGTCTTCGAAAAAAGTTGCCGACAAGGGGAGAAATACCTGAAGAGATTCCAAAATTTATAAATGAATTACCTATCGATCATGAGGTAAAACCGCTGGAGATAAAAGGCACGCGGCAGGCCGCACTCGGGAAACTGGGCCGGTTTGTGCAATATGGACTGCCGGAGTATGATCAAAAACGGAATGATCCGGATGAGAGCAAGGTAAGTGGACTGAGTCCCTGGCTCCACTTCGGAAAGATATCGGAACATGAGATTGTGCAAACGGTGCTCGATCACCAGCCGAAAGGGTGGGACCTGGGCGATATCTCCTTTAACAAAGGCTCGACCGGCGGCTTTTTCAACGGAGATCCCAATATCGACAGCTTCCTGGATGAAGTGATAACCTGGCGCGAAGTGGGATTCCATTTTGCACATCACCGGCCCGACTACGCCGAATTCGAAAGCCTGCCCGACTGGGCCCTGGAGACCCTGCGCGATCACAAGGATGATCCGCGGGAATGGATTTACAGTTACGAAGAGCTCGAAAACGCCCAAACCCACGACGAGATCTGGAATGCCGCCCAGCGACAATTACGACAGGAGGGCATTATTCACAACTACCTGCGGATGCTCTGGGGTAAAAAGGTGATCGAGTGGACGCCCGACCCGCAAACCGCACTGGAGTACCTGATCGAGCTAAACAACAAATTTGCCATCGACGGTCGCGATCCCAACAGCTACTCCGGCATTTTCTGGTGTTTCGGTCGCTTCGACCGCGCCTGGCAGGAACGTCCAATTTTTGGCAAGGTGCGCTATATGACCAGCAAAAGCACCCGCCGGAAGGTGAAATTAAAAAAGTACCTGGATCGCTTTGGAGATCAGCAGGCACTACTCTGAGGTGACCGGTGCCGATTTGTGTTGCCTGTTGAGATGGGGCGTTGGTTGCCTCGTTTGTGGAGAAGAAGTACGAGTACAGGATTGAATTCCGGTTGGAAAACCCAAAATAATACTATCGGGCAAGGACTACGCTCCCGAGGTTCAGTACATCCACCCGGGGGATCTCTGAGCCGAAGTTTTTTTCAATTACACCGATGATTTCATTTGCAATAATTGCGTTTCCCCTGGGGTTGGGGTGGACCCCGTCAGTTGAAAATACACCATTGGGACTAAAATCTGGTTGAAGCGTTACCCCCTCAATAGTAATGCCGGGGGCGCTTCCGTCCAGTCCGAAGAGGTCGTGAAATATGCCCTGCGGATCGTTTGTGTCATAAAGGGCAAGCCGGTCACTGTTTGAAGCAACCGCCGTGGCTATCGCCGTGTTAAACGACACGGAACGCTCCGTAATGCGTGTCTGCTCGGCTTTAGTCAGGTAAAATGGATCTCCGTTCAGGGTGCCATCCGACAGGTCAAAACCGAGCGGCACCACTACGCCGACCGGGGTGTCTCTCTCGCTGTCATCGCCGTCCGCTTCGGTACCAAGCAGGGCGCCGGCCTGCAGCAGCACCAGTTCTCCCGGGTCAAGAGGGCGAGCCTGCTCGTATGGAACCAGGGCCGCCCGTTGTTGTGCATTTATTGCTCCTGCCATCTGCAGCTGGTCAAACTTGGGCCCCAGGTCTTCCAGCTCTTCGTCAATGACCAAAATCGGGTTGTTGCCGGCCGCATAGTGAACCTTTCTCCGGTCAGCATCCTCAGGGTCATGCCCAAAGCTTGTGACTATCGCCTCCAGTGCGGTATTGAACCCGGAAAACGCCTCATTCAGCTGATTGGCTGAGACGGGATCAAGCGTAATGGCATTGTAGGAGACAGCCTGAAAAAAAGGCAATGCCAGTATTGGCGGTATATTGATCACGACTCCGGACGCGGAGGTCCCTGCCAGCAGGTTGTTAACGACGGTATTGAACTGATTTTCAAAATTGGAGACACCGGTTAACAAAGCTTCATTTGATGCGCCCGACAATGCATAGCCCAGCACATCATTGCTGCCGATCCAGAGGGTGAAGAAAGTCGGTTGGGTATTTATGGCATCTCCAAGTATCGTAGAAGTTCCGGGATCGGTGGCAAAACGCTGGTAAAAGGGTGTAAACGCAGGGTTTTGTGGACTTTGTGGTCCGCCCGTGGCCGGGGTGAGCAGCTGGCCGACCACGATACCGGGAACCCCGAAATTATTTAACGCCTCTTTGTCGCCGGTAAAAGGAGCAATCGGTTCACCCGGGGTGGGCACCGGCCCCGGAATGTCGGGATCCAGCTCAAATCTGCCAAGTACGGTATTTGATTCAGGATCCGGGTTCGGCACAGAGATGTTAAACCCGTTTTCAGCATTAATATCCGGCTGATCAAAGGGATCAAAATTTTCGCCGTCATTTTCAACGGCCATTTTAAGTTCTTCTGCCAGCAGGTTGGCAAAGTTGAACTTCTGCCCGTCATTGTACAGAGCGGCGTCCATCAGTCCCGCCGTTATGGAATTTCCCATCGCTACATATTTCGTAAAATCGGCGTTCCCCTGTGTGGCCTGGACCTGCTGCTCGGGTACCGGGTTTTCTTCAAGGCGGGCATCAACCAGGGCACTTTCCTGCCCCTCGCACCCGGCGAGAATGAAGCATGCGCAACAAAAAAACAACGGAAGCGTGTTTATAAATTTCATGGGTGCGGAATAGGTTTAGTTCAAAAATTGATCGAAGGTAAGTGATACATAATAGAGGGCACCGAGGCGTGGATTCCCAATTGAGGTGGTATATCGTTCATTCAGGATATTGCTCCCCCCGACTTTAAGTATGGTGTTGTAGACCGGCAGCTTGTAGCTGACCTGCGCGTCCAGCGTGCCGAAGGCCGGAACAACGCCCTGCCCAAAGCTGGACTCCCAGAGAAAAGCATCCTGCCACCGGTAGACGATGTTGAACCCGAGGCGATCTGTCAGGCGCCTGTTGGAAAACTGGATGTTGTATTTCCATTCAGGGGTGTTGTAGCTAGCTCTGAACCCCTGGTCGATAAGGTCCTGCTGGGAAATGAGATCGCTGTACGAGATATTCCCGCCCACTTTGTATCCCCGGTTGAAGGCAAGCTCGGCACTGACGGCCACCCCCTGGCTTTCCACCGTTCCGTCTGCATTGATATCGAACCCGTATCGTTGCAGGCGTCCCCCGGCCACGCTGTTGTTGAGAATATCTCGTTTACCAGCATCCGAATCGGGATTAAACCCGTCAACCGGGTCGAACCCGTCGCGGTTGTCAGTGTCTGCGACATCCACCGCCTGGGTCAGGTCTATTTCAGCGATAAAATCGTTATACGAGCTGTAATAGTAGGAAGCATCGATCAACAGTCGATTCCTGATCAATGCCTTGTAGCCCACTTCAAAGGTGTTGACCTTTTCAGTCTGCAGGTTGTTGAGTTCGATCGGTTCAAGGAGAGAGATATCATCCGCCTGCCGGGCAGCTTGCACACTTTCGGTGGAGTACACGGTGTTGGTCTCAAGATTGTACCGATCGATCAGCGTTTGGTTGCTGCCGATCAGCCGCCGGCGGACCACATCGAGGTCGATAAACTGCGTTTGGGTTGTTGGAATCCTGAAACCGCGCTGAAACGAAGCCCTCAAATTGTGATTTTCGGCCACTGTGTAGACCGCGGAGAACCGCGGCGAGAACTGCCCTTCAAAATATTCGTTTTTGTCGTACCTGACGGCGCTCTGCAGGTCCAGCGTCTGATCCAGCAGTGTTTTTGAAATCTGCAGATAGGCGCCGAACTCATCGATATCAAACTCATCTCCATCTTCCTGGAGAGCAAACAGCGTACCCCCGGAGTCAAGGGCGTACTTACGGTAGCTGGCCCCGGTGATAAGTTCCGCGATTTCGGGATCTATGATCTCTGAAAAGTTGTATTTCCCTTCGGCATGCCACAAGTCGGACTTGTCGAGGAACCGGGCGCCGCCTTCCGAAATCGGTATGCTGCGGATCTCGTTAAAAAGTTGTTGAAACGCCGTGCTTTCCGGTTCGAGGCGAGCCTGGGCACCGGCATTCTCTGCCTGCATATGGGCTTCCTGGACCGTGGCTCCCCGGATACGTGCCTGGGCAAAGGCCTGGAAATAAGCTGGTACGTATGTATCCAGGTTGATCTGTGTGGCTACGGTATTGGCTGCATACGTGTCGCCGGCATCCTCCTGGGTGGTATATGCTCGAAGGAAGAAATTGGGATTTCGCAGCTCAATTTTGCCGGTCCATATGCTGAAATCGTCGAGTACAAACCGGTCATTGGCCGTATACACGGTGCTCCCGAACCCGATATTGTACTGACCGAGCAGCTCCAGGTCATCATTAATACGGTAGTGAAGCGCCGCGTTTAATTTTAAACTTTCTGTCGTATTGTCCACAAACGAGGACTCTGTATATCCAAGCGGGGTAAAAGCCCCGGCTTCCCCATCGGGCAACAGGGAGCGGATCGCAGCGATATCGGAATTGCCGGCGGCTATCTGGGCGTCAGCGATCGTTCCGATGGTCAGCAGGTCATCCCCATAGACATTGAGTCTGTTGTAGACCCGGTTGTCGCCCCTGGAGGTGGCTCCCCGTTCGATCGCTCCAAAAGAGGCGGGGCCTATATCCCGGTAGTCAACGGCTACAAAGTCCTGCGCTTTCAAAAAGGAACCATTTACTTTGAAGGCGACCTTGTTGTTATAGGATTTGGCGTATCTGACCAGGTACTGCTGATACAGCGAGCGCTCGTGATCTGTCTCCTGAACGTGGTTGAGACCCTGTTTCACCTTTACGCTCAGCCCCTCGTAATCAAACGGGCTTTTACTGTTAAGCAGTAGGATGCCGTTCAGCGCGTTGGCTCCGTACAGCGCGGAGGCAACTCCCGGAATTAGTTCTGCACTTTCCAGGTCCAGCTCCGAAATCCCCACCACATTGCCTACCGGGAAATTGAGGCCGGGAGCCTGGTTGTCGATGCCGTCAATCAGTTGTACAAATCGCACGTTGCCGTTTGCTCCAAAACCGCGGGTGTTTACCGACTTAAAGGTCAGGCTTTGGGTACTGAAGTCGACCCCTTTCATATTGGCAAGGGCATCATAAAAAGTAGGGGCCGCGTTCTGCTGTATTGATATAATATCCATCTTTTCGATAGAAACAGGAGCTTCAAGAATACTTTCTTCGACCCGTGAGGCGGATACGACCACATCACTGCCTATCAAGGTTTCCTGCTCCATCCTGATCGTCAGTTTTTCCGGCTGCGAAGAGGTGATCTCGACCTCCACTGTTTTAAAACCGACGCTCGAAAATACCAGCGTCAAAGGCGGATCCTGGTTAATCCGGAGCTGGAACTGGCCGTCGAGACCTGTGGAGGTGCCTATAACCTTGCCTTTTACTTTTACATTGACGCCGGGCAGCGGTTCGTCAGTTTCCGCCTCAATCACAACACCGGAAATGGTAACCTCCACTTTGGAGGAGAGCGCCTTTGCGTCGATATGCAGGCAGCATAAGGGGAAAAGTAAAAAAAATAGAACTGCAGTTCGCTGAACAATAGGTTGAGTATTCATCCCTGCCTCCCTTAAATCGTAATATGGATATAGAAAAGAAAGTGTCTGTAGGCTTTAATACCATCTATTAGCCATATACTCGTCGTTTACAATATACCTATTTTTGAGGTTAAAGACGATGTTGTTTTACCCCGGATTATTCACGAAATATTCAAAAATAGAGGGGTGAGTTATTGATATTATTCTGTATATCGAAATTGTTTATGGCCCAAATTGGAGGGTAGTTGCAACGGGCTGCGAAATTCGGCCGTGCACTTCGTTGGAGGAAAAATGAGGTGCTAAAGGTACACCAGTACGTTTCCGCCGCCTTTTTTCCTTCGCCTCGTTCATAACCGAATTTCCTGGTGAATAATCCGCGATAACCGCAGGTAATCCACGTTTAGCTGGTATTCGCGTCTGTTTTACGGTTTGCTACCGTCGGCGGAGTCATAAAAAAAGATGGAATTATTCGGACAGATCATTTCCTCGTGGGATAAATGCCTGAATGCCGGTAAGTTCACGTCCGAGGATGAGTCCGTGAATATCATACGTGCCTTCATAAGTGTTAACCGATTCGAGGTTCATCATGTGGTGGACAACCCGGTATTCGCCGGTAATTCCGTTGGCGCCGTGCATGTCGCGGGCCGTGCGGGCGATTTCAAGCGCCTTTTGACAATTGTTGCGTTTGGCAAGCGAGGTCATTACATGGTGGTCCCGCCCCTCATCCTTTAATGTGCCCAGGCGCCACGCCAGCAGTTGCATCTGTGTAATACTGGTAAGCATGTCGGCCAGTTTGGACTGCGGCAACTGGTTTGCCCCGATCGGGTAGCCGAACTGTGTGCGTTCCAGTACGTATTGCCGCGCTTTTTGATAGCAGAATTCGGCAGCACCCACCGTTCCCCAGACGATACCGTAGCGTGCGCTGTTCAGACAGGTGAAGGGACCTTTGAGCCCGGAAACATCGGGAAATACATTTTTATCGGGAATAAAAACATCCTCAAAAATGAGTTCCCCCGTTTCAGAGGCACGCAGCGACATCTTGTATTTTGTTGCCGGCGTACTGAAGCCCTCCATTTCTTTTTCAACGAGGAATCCGCGGATTGCGCCTTCCTCATTTTTGTTCTCTTTTGCCTTGGCCCAGACAACGGCAACATCGGCGATGGGTGCGTTGGTAATCCACATTTTGGCCCCGTTCAGGGTCCAGCCTCCCTCGGTTTTCAGGGCGGTGGTATTCATGGAACCGGGATCGGAGCCGTGGTCGGGCTCAGTCAGTCCAAAACAGCCGATCAGCTCTCCGGCCGCAAGCCTCGGCAGGAAGCGTTCTTTCTGCTCTTCGGTTCCGAATATTGAGATCGGGTACATCACCAGCGACGACTGCACGGACATGAACGAGCGGTATCCCGAATCTACCCGCTCGACTTCCCGGGCGATGAGCCCGTAGGCGGTGTGGCTGGCCCCTCCGCCGCCGTACTTCGGATCGATGCTGGCCCCTAGCAGCCCCAGCTCTCCCATCTCTGTGGCTATGTCAGGATCGAAATACTCTTCCTGGTTGCCTTTCAGGGCCCGGGGCTCCAGCTTGCTCTGGGCGTATTCGCGGGCGGTTTCCATGATCATACGATCTTCTTCACCCAGTTCGGATTCGAATTGGAGGGCATCGTCGGGATTGAAGCTGGTATCTGGCATACTGGCGGTTGTTAATTTTGTCAGTAGATCAATTAGTGATGCAGGTTGCAGGTTGCAGGTTGAAAGTTGCAGGTTGAATGTCAAAAGTTGCAGTTTGTTAATGTTTAGCCGGCAACTTTCAGGCGTCAACAAATATTAAGGTTTTGGATCTTTTTTCAGTTCGCGTGCTATGATTTTGCGCTGAATCTCTGAAGTGCCTTCGCCTATCGTCATCAGTTTGGCATCCCGAAGGAATCGTTCAACGTGATACTCTTTGATGTAGCCATAGCCCCCGTGAATCTGGACCGCTTCGTCGGCAGCCCGGACAGCTTGTTCAGAGGCAAAGAGCTTGGCCATAGAGGCTTCCCTGGTGAACGGCCGGTCCAGTTCCTTCAGCCAGGCGGCGCGGTGGACGAGCAGGCGGGCGGCGTCAACTTCGGTAGCCATATCGGCCAGTTTTTGTTCGATCGCCTGGAAGTCACTGATAGGCCGCCCAAACTGTTGCCGCTCGCGGGCGTATTTCAGCGATTCTTCCAGGGCGCCCCGCGCTATGCCTACGGACAGCGCCCCGATACCGATGCGGCCGCCATCCAGTACCTGCATCGTATCCGCAAATCCGTGATTCAGGTCACCCAAAAGGTTCTGGCCGGGGACT
The DNA here is from genome assembly GCF_043951865.1 of Halalkalibaculum sp. DA3122. NCBI lineage: Bacteria > Pseudomonadati > Balneolota > Balneolia > Balneolales > Balneolaceae > Halalkalibaculum > Halalkalibaculum sp. DA3122. The sequence goes on along the minus strand of NZ_JBINJF010000015.1, from coordinate 23,970 downwards.
TCCACATCGTCAAAATGGATCTCCGTGGTGTCAGAGGAGTTCATCCCAAGCTTTTCCAGCCGGGTGCCGGGTGTTACGCCGTCCCACTCCCGCTCCACGATAAATGCGCTAATGCCTTTTGTGCCCTTTCCCGGATCCGTTTTTGCCAGTACCACATAGATTCCGGCGACCGAGCCCTGGGTGATAAATACTTTGGTACCGTTTAAGATCCATTTATCCCCTTTTTTAACGGCCGTGGTTTTTATGCCGGAGGAATCGCTGCCGGAGCCGGGCTCGGTCAGGCACCAGGCACCCAGCTTTTTTCCTTTGGCCAGCGCCGTAAGATAGCGCTTTTTTTGGTCGTCGCTTCCGGCCAGTGCAATATGGCCAGATGCAAGAGAGGTATGGGAGGCCACCGTCAGCGCCAGGGAGGCGTCCCAGCGGGCGATCTCCTCGATGGTCAGGCAGTAGCTGATCATGTCGGCCGCACCGCCGCCGTATTTTTCTGGGTGGATCATCCCCATAAAGCCCTGTTCCGCCAACTGGCCGACCAGCCGGTGGGGAAACGCTTTTGAGGCGTCGCGCTCCTTCACCCCCGGCGCGACATGACGTTCGGCAAAGTCGCGCGCACTGTCCCTGATCAGTTGCTGTTCTTCGGAAAGCTGGAACGACAGGGTGGAGCGGTTACTCGATCGATCTGAACTCATGATATATTAGGTTTTAATTGATCTGTGGGAAAAAGCGAACCGGTACGTGCCCACGACTCAGATGTTTGGATCTATATTCAAACAGTAGGTAAAATTAAATTCTCATTCAATCTCTTTTATCCGGGAACAAATAAATCATATCTGGCTAAAATGTAATGAATTAGGTTGGTTGGAAGATCAACTAATTTTGAAGTTTAAATATCTATCAATAGAAGAATAGCAATCTAAATAAATAAGGTCTCATTATGTTTAGCAAAAAAGCATCTCTGTTAGCAATGGTAACACTGTTTGTCGGACTTCTGTTTTCTGTAACCGCTGTAGAGGCTCAGGCTCAGGAGCTAGAGCAAACCACCGCAATAAGCGGCACGGTTGTAGACTCTGAGACTGAACAACCGGTCTCAGGAATTGAACTGAAGATCGAGGGAACAGAACAATCTGCTCAAACCGATGAAAAAGGACAGTTTTCATTTTCCGGGCTTGCGCCTGGCACATATACTATCGTAGCCACCCCTGAAGGATACCAGGAGGTCAGCAAAGAGGTTGAACTCGGCGCTGAAGGCAAAGAGGTAACCATTACCTTAATGCCAAGTGGTCAATAGTTTCCTGGTAGCAGATTAATTCAAAACAATTCAGGCCATCCTGGTATAAAACCGGGATGGCTTTTTATATTTCCGGGCGGTCGTTTTTTGTATATGGCTCCTCTCTTCACGTAGCCAGAAAAATTGAGAAATCCGCAATCAGAAGGTTTTAAACAACCTTTTATCAACTCACTCATTCACCTATCCGTAATTCCATGTTACGCCGCGGCCCTCTTCGGGATCCGGGTAGTTCCAGCTGACCGCACCCTGGTCGCAGGCATACATGCAGGTTCCACACTCAATACAGTCTTCCACCTGGAAGTAGACCTGTCCATCGTCATCAATCTTGTAACAGTTGGCGGGGCAGACGTAGGTCGTGCACTTATGCGGACAAACCGAGTTGCAGATCGACGTATCCACCTCAATGTGGGGTTTAATTTCCGATTTCGCCTGGTTCCGATAGCTGACGAGGCCGAGTCGTTCGGTCAGTTTCAGGTTTTTCATAGCGCTTTTCCTCCGTTGATTCCGAGTTTGATCAGGTTCCACCACGAGGAGTGCTCCCGGACCGACTCGCTCAGCTGTTCCCGCGCTTTCTTGGTCGGCTGGTTATCGATCGTAAAGAATTTTTTGCCGAAGCCGCAGACCAGGTTGGGCAGATCCTTGTACATCATCGGTTGATGCAGCATCTGCACCGCATCCTGGAATCCACGCATATCTTTCATCACGTAGCTTTCCTCCAGCGCCGCGCGGTATTCCTTCATTGTGGCGGAAGAAAAATCATTCCGTTTCCTGGCCTTCACAATGGTCTCTGCGGCCAGGATCCCGGAGCGCATCGCGTAATCCATGCCCTGGATCGCCTTGCCGGCGTTCATCAACAGGTTGGCTGCTTCCCCGCAGATCAGCAGGCCATCTTTGTACAGCTCCTTCGGCATGATGCGCATATCGCCCGAGGAGACCACGTGGGCCGAATATTCCACTACTTCCCCGCCGCGGATGGTGTCGGCGACGACGGGATGGGATTTGAAGTGATTGAGTATATCATGGGGACTTTTCTCTTTTTCCCGAAGATCTTTCAGTCCCAGCACCAGGCCGATGGAGATCGTCTCTTTGTTGGTATAGAGAAACCCGCCGCCCTCCACGCCATCGGTGGCATAGCCGACAAACTCATTTGACATCCCGCTGCGGCCATTCAGCTGGAAGCGATTTTCCAGCACTTCCCGGTCGTAGCGGATAATTTCCTTGATACCGGTGAGCACGTGATCCGCCGGCACATAGTCGTCCTGCAGTCCCACCTGGCGGGTGAGCAGGTTGTTGACGCCCTCGGCAATAATCACGCTCTCGGCGTAGAACTCCTCGTCGCCGGTGCGGATCCCCACGGCCTTGTTGTTTTCCATCAGCACCTCATCCACCTTGATGTTGGTGGCAATGAAGGAGTCCATCGCATAATCACTTTCCGCGATCGCCTCCTCCACCTTGCCGGCCAGCCAGCGATCGAACCTGGAGCGCAGCACCACGACCCCGGCGTAGGGCGGTTCGTTGAAGTGGGCGGATTTAAAATCAAGCGAAAAGGTGGCCTCCCCATCCATAAACGTGAGTCGCCGGTGATTGATAAACCGCTCCCAGCCAGCCTCCTCCTCTTCCCAGTACCCGGGCACGAGTTTGGCCAGGTCATGTCCCCAAAGTACGCCGCCCGAAACATTCTTGGAGCCGGCAAACTCTCCCTTTTCGATAAGCAGGAACTTCATATTGCTGCGGGCAAGCGTCATGGCGGCTGCCAGTCCCGCAACACCCGCACCAACGATTATACAATCGAACTGTTCATCCACGGATGTAGAATGTTATAGGTTAAACGTTGTAAGTTGCAGGTTAAACGTTGTAAGTTGAAGGTTGAATGTTGAAAGTTGAAGGTTGGATGTTGAACAACCCATAACCTTCAACTTTCAACCTGTAACCTGTAACCTGTAACCAAATTATTTTTTTATCTTCTTCAATTCTTCAATAAAAGGTGGCAATACTTTGTACAGATCGCCCACGATGCCATAGTCAGCGATATCGAAAATAGGGGCGTCGGTATCTTTGTTGATCGCCACAATCACTTTGCTGTTGGCCATGCCCGCCACATGCTGGATGGCACCAGAAATGCCGACGGCGATATAGAGCTGCGGCGACACTACTTTGCCCGTCTGACCAATCTGCAGGCTGGGATCCACAATACCGGCTTCCGTCAGCGCGCGGGAGGCCCCGACGGCGGCGTTGAGCACCTCGGCCAGCTCCGCGATCAATTTCTGTCCTTTTTCATCTTTCGCCCCCCGACCGGCAGCGACAATCGTCTCGGCCTCGGAGAGGTCGATTTTTTCACCGGAAGCTCCCAGCACTTCCCGCAGCGTGGCTTTGAGTTCACTTTCATCAAAGCTGAAGTCGACAGTTACGATCTCGGGGTCGGAAGGTGATTCCACGACGTCGTAAGATCCGGATCGGACCGACAGCACGATCTTTTCCGCTTTGGCCCGGGCGTCGGAAAGAATTTTGGCTGCCATTACGGGACGCGTAACCTCGACCCCACCCTCGATGAGCTCAAAGCCGGACACATCAGAAAGTACGGCGGCGTCCAAACGGGCAGCAAATGCTCCCAAAATATCCTTGACGCTTTCGGTGGAGGCAAACGCAACCAGGTAGGGATTGGCTTGCTTCACCACAGCGGTGAGCGCTTTGACCAGCGGCGTATTGATATGATCCTTAAAAATCGGATCTTCAATAAGATAAATTTTTTCAGGTCCATATTGCTTCACCTGCTCTACGTAGTCGGAAGCATCGGGATCGACAATGACAGCTTCAGCCCGATGACCGTGCTCTTCCGCAAGCTGCCTGCAGCGCGACAGCACTTCAAGGGAGGCACGCTTCACGTTTCCGTCACTGATTGAGATATATGTTAATAGGGAACTCATGCAACCACCTTCTGTTTATATGAAATTAACAATTCTCGAAATCCTGAATGCAAGACAAAGGACAAGCTCTCACCTCTAACGTCTCACATTTCACGTCTCACGTCTCACTTCTCACATCAAACCACATTAGCCTCTTCGTCAAGCAGTTTCGCCACTTTTCGTGCCAGTTCACCCGGATCCCCCTCAAATTTTTCGCCGGCCTTGCGCGCCGGTTTTTCGCGGAATCCCGTTACGTTCGTTTTGGGCGCGAGCCTGCTTTCATCAATATCAAGGGAGGAGAGTTCAATTGTTTCCACCGGTTTTTTCTTGGATTGCATGATCCCCTTCAGGCTGGGGATGCGCGGTTCGTTCATATCGTTGGAGCAGGTAACCAGGCAGGGCACGGGGAGGGCGATCATCTCCTGGCCCGCATCGCCCTGTCGTTTGACCAGCAGCTTTTCTTTCTCAATGGAAAGTCCCACGGCGTTGGTGGCGTAGGGCAAATCCAGCTTTGCGGCCAGCATGCTGCCGGTGAGGCCGGCATCAGTGTCCTGCGACTGTTTTCCGCAGGAGATCACATCATATTGTTTGCCCGCAAAAAAGGCGGCGAGGATTTCAGCGTAGGAGGCAGAATCAAACCGATCATCGCCGCTTGTTTTTATGTGGACCGCCTTGTCGGCGCCCATCGCCAGCGCCTTGCGGATCGCCTCGGTGGTTTTGTCCGGCCCGATGGATACAACCTCGACTTCCCCGCCGTGCTCCTCGCTGAGTACCAGGGCTTCTTCCACTGCAGAAGCATCGTATGCGTTGAGTACCATGCGGTCGCTGTCCTGGATAAGCTGTCCCTCTTTGATCTGGATCGGCGCGTTAACATCCGGCACCTGCTTAATACACACGTAAAATTTCATATCGGGTCTCTCATTTTAGATTGGATTTCTCATTTCGCCGACCTTGATGGCACAATATATAAAATGCAAACGTAAGATTTGGAGTCAGCCGAAAATCCGATGAACCAACTTCCAAACAGGAAAGCTTAAAAGAGGGCTTTGCAAAACCGATGGATTCCCGATTCCGGCCGTTCCGTGCATCCAACATCTCTGTTTACGGGAAATGAACTGCGGCTGCAAATTTGTGCAGGGATTGAGCATGTACAAAACCCGGGTTTTGCAAAATCCTCTGTAAGGAATTGTCGACTTGTCGGTCTATTTATTAGAGCCTGGTAACGAGCGGGTTAACATGGTGAAAAAAATTTGAATTTTTCGGAAATAAACCTCTGATAACACCATACAGAGGACTTTGTAAAACATTCGAATCTCCGTTTGGAGGAAGCTGTATTCCCGCTTTATGTGCCATATAAGGTCGGTGGTACAACCACCTCTCAACTAAGCATCAGGTTCTGCAAAGGCCTCATACACTAAGAATCCATTTGAACTGTGATGCATACCGAAGGTAACATTCTACTGCAGCTTGCTGTATTCCGAGAGGTGGCTTTGATCCATTTCCGACAGCAGATTGTAGGCTTCCAGCCGAACTTCGGCCCCGGCATCCTCGAAGATGGAGACGATTTCGCGGTATTTGGCATCAAAAAAGATATCAAACAGGAAGTCGTTGGTTGCGCTTCGCTGGGTATCACGGATCATCTGCAGAGCTTCGAGCACGCGCTGCCGGGCCTCTTCGGTATTGGATATAAACTGGTCGAGTCCCTGCCGGTGATAAATATAAAGCGCTTCGCGAAAAGTATGGTAGGTGGGGTTCAGGAGGTCGGAGATGAGTTGGGCACGCCCCCGGCGCGAACTGCTGCCTCTGGACCATCCCGGGGCCGAGGTGGTCTGGGCCAGGGAAAGGATATTTTGTGCTTCCGAAAAGTAGGGGGTACCCCCGGTTTCGGAAAAACTGTCAAAGTCGTATCCCAGGATGACATAGGCGTAGAAGTCCAAAAGGGTGGTAACAGCATCAAACTGGAGTTCATCATGTACAAGCGAGCGGTTTGGAGTGTACTGGAACGCCCAGCTCTCGTCATTTAACAGGAATATGGTAGTCTGCTGCAGGGTGTTATAGATCGGCCGCTGGGCGCGTACCACCACATTCGCCTGGAAATTGTAATTGTCATCAACACTTAACAGGATGATCTGGAGATCGGCATCAATACGTTCATGATCAAGAAAACTGGCGTCAATCCAGTCGTGTTCATTGAAGTAGGTTTCAATTTCGCCGGGCAGGTTGTCGAGATAGGCGAGCGAGGAGCTGCTGACCTGGCTTCTGTCAACGGTTACCTCCATGTTGAATTCCTGGGCTGCGACCGGGATGCTGCAGAGCCAAAGCAACATCATTGTGATGATGGCACCACTGACAGGAAATTTGCCCGGAAAGTCAGAAAATTTCATTATGATTGGCTAGTTTTTACAAAAATTTGTGATCAGGACGTAACATAAATAGAATGAGGTATCACCTATGGTTCAGTTACTAAAGATGTCACTGTTTACACTGCTGCTACTGCTTTTGTCCGGGATTGACGATCGACAACAACTGTTAGCGCAAAGTAATTCTGTCTCAGCAGATTCGCAACGCTATACTACACCTCTTATTCTGCATCGCGCCGATCCGTGGATATATCGCCACACGGACGGATACTACTATTTTACTGCGACGGTACCGGAGTACGATCGTTTGGAAGTGCGGCGTGCCCGTACGATTGAAGGATTAGCCGAAGCCGAGCCCAGGGTGATCTGGAGGAAGCACGAATCTGGTCCGATGGGATCTCATATCTGGGCTCCCGAGCTGCACTACATTGATGGGAAGTGGTACATCTATTTCGCCGCTGGCGGGGCCGAGGATGTCTGGGCGATCCGCATGTATGTGCTGGAAAACAGCTCAGCCAATCCATTGACTGGAGAGTGGGTGGAAAAAGGGCAGACCAAAACCCGGTGGGAAACCTTTTCCCTTGATGCCACAACGTTTGAGCACCGGGGTACCCGGTATATGGTCTGGGCCCAGCATCCCCCTGGATATGATGGGAATACCGCCCTCTATATTGCCGAAATGGATACGCCGTGGAGTATTGTTCAGCCCCAGGTGGAGCTCACCCGACCTGAATATGAATGGGAAAAACAGCTGTTTAAAGTGAACGAGGGAGCGGCGGTTATCAAGAGAAACGGGAAGATATTCATGACCTACTCTGCCAGTGGTACCGATCACAATTACGCCGTGGGATTGCTGACGGTGGATGTCGATGCCGATCTGCTCGATCCTGAATCCTGGCACAAATCGCCGACGCCCGTGTTCAAAAGTTCGGTCGATAACGGTATCTACGGGCCGGGGCACAACAGTTTTACGACGACTCCGGGTGGGGCGGTTGACCTGCTTGTGTACCATGCCCGGAGCTATAAGGAGATCGAGGGAGATCCCCTGGATGATCCCAACCGCCACACGCGGGTACAGGTACTGCGGTGGAACGAGGATGGTACGCCCGACTTCGGAATTCCCGTTCCCGATAACGCCCCAACCAGTCCGGAGAAAAGGTAGGAGCATTCCAAAAGAGGTTGTCGTACCAGATCGATGAATCGATCTCCATTATTCGCAATTAAAGAGCGCGTTGAAAAGTGATTTGGGCTTGCGGACTTGGTTTTAGAGGGAAATTTACCAGCCGGGAAATGCGATATCCTCCCTTTTTGGGAGAGATTGGCGATAATCGAGACTGAAAAAAATTTCTCAAAACGACGTTACAAGAGAGGGTTTTCAACAAGAGGAGTGTCGAAACCAGAAATTATGGTCAAAATCAACACTTTCTCTATAAATAAACAGTTGGCGATAAAACGACTAATTCAAGGGGATACAATGGTACAACATACTCTATTCACCAAGTATGATTATATCAAGACACTGCTGGTAACCGTGCTGGTTACACTGTCTGCCGGAACGGACTTTGCAAAAGCCCAAAACGTGTTGGGTGCCCGATCGGTGGGCATGGGACAAGCCGTCACCGCCCTTGCCAATTCTGGATGGGGCTTGTTCTCAAATCCCGCTGTAATCAGTGCCAGGCAGAGTACGGTGTCATTTTTCGGGATTCGCTATTACGGCCTGTCCGAAATTACGGATATGGCGGCGGTGGGCACTTTTCCCGCAAAATGGGGCGTTATCGGCGTTGGGGCGCATCGCTATGGTTTTGAACTGTTCAGTGAGAGCCGGATTCGCATCGCTTACAAGCACTCATTCCAGGGATTCCATTATGGGGCGGTACTGAATTACAATCACATCGCCCAGGGGGGAGGTTATGGATCAGCCGGCGCCGTGGGGCTGGACCTGGGAATTGCAGCCCCTCTTTTTGATGGTGGCTGGATCGGGGCACGGGCCACGAACATAAATCATCCGCGCTACGGGAATACAGAGGAACCGCTGCCTCGTGAACTTGCCATCGGACTGTCGTACCGGTTGTCTGGTATCGCTCTTTTTACCTCGGATGTAGTCAAGGATGTGAGGTTCCCGCTTGCATATCGTGGAGGGGTGGAAGTGAAGATTTTTGAGCGTTTTGCAGGTCGGGTCGGCGTCACTACGCTGCCGGCAACGTTTGCCGCCGGATTCGGGTACTCGTTCGGGATCTGGGAAATAAATGTTGTGGCACAACATCATGCTGAACTGGGGATCAGTCCCGGCCTGGACCTTTCGCTCAATCTATAATTCACAAGAGACCGATTGCACGATGCTTAAGAAGCTATTGATTGCCGTTGCAGTTATATCCGCCGGAACCAGCAGCTTTGCACAACAGCCCGATACCACGGATTCGAAGGTGCGTGACGACCTGGAACGGGCACTCGAGAACATCGATCCGGAAGACACCGATATGAATGCTGAGCAGCTAACCCGGTTCCTGCAAAACCTGGCGGCCAATCCCATAGACATTAATACCGCCGGTATCGACGATCTCCTGCAGGTGCCGGGACTCAACCTGAGGCTGGCCCGGGCCGTCCTTGACTATCGCAATGATGTGAAGCCGTTTGAATCGGTCGATGAACTGAGGGAAGTGCCCGGCATCGGTCGGGTTACCCTGGACCGCGTCCGCCCGTACGTGACGATCGAAACCGGTCCCGGGCTGCGGGCCCTCTACACCGATCCGCGCTACTGGACCAGCGACAGCGAGGTTGAGTTTTTCTCCCGGTTCCAGCGGTCCCTGCAAGAGCAGGAGGGTTACCGGCGGCCGGATTCCACGGGCTTCCAGGGAAGTCCCGTCAAATATTATCATCGGCTGCAGTATAGCAGCAACCATATTTCCGCAAACCTCACGCAGGAAAAAGACGCCGGAGAGCCGCTCAAGGGTCTCTCGGGGTTTGATTATACATCCTGGCACCTGGCGCTGACCGACAACGGGAAGCTCCAGCAAATGGTGATCGGGGATTACAGCCTTTCGTTCGGGCAGGGACTGGTATTGTGGAACGGCGGAGCGTTTGGTAAAGGACGGGAGGTTATCGGCACGGTCGCTAAAAAGGAACGGGGAATTCATCCCTATACTTCGTCTATGGAAGCCAACTTTTTCCGGGGAATTGCAGCTACCTACGGCGGTCAATTCCGGGTTAACGGGTTCTACTCTGCCCAGCGACGTTCGGCTTCGGTGATAAATGAAGATACAACCCGTTTCCCCTCCGATGACGGCATGCATCGCACGCGTACCGAAATCGCCAAAAAAGGAAGTCTCAAGCAGAATATGGCCGGGGGGCGGGTACGACTTGCGCTCCCTTTCGGAATCATCGGAGCTACCGGATACCATACTTCGTTCAACAAGCATATCGATTCCGGTTCGGCAGTATACAATGCGTTTGACTTCCGCGGCAGGCAAACGTCGGCACTGGGGGTTGACTATAAATTGCTGTTGGGATCCACGCTCATCTTCGGGGAAGGAGCGCGAACGAAAAACAGTGGAATGGGGCTGATTGCCGGGATAGAAACCCCGATACGCAATAACACCGGCCTTGTTATCGCTTACCGAAACTATCAAAAAAATTTTCAATCTGTCTATGGGGCGGGATTCGGCGAGCAGTCCGGGGAGCCGCAGAATGAGGAGGGGATCTATATCGGGCTGAGTCACGAGTTAAGCTCAAAAATACTGGTAAGCGCTTATTTCGATCAGTACCGGTTCCCGGGTCCCCGGTTTGGAACCCACCAGCCGACGCAGGGCGTGGACTGGCTGGGGCTCGTTGAAGTCCAGTTGCACGACGACCTGCAGCTGTACCTGCAGGGGCGGGGGGAATATGAAGAGGATGAGTATGAAGTCCAGGGTCCGTATGGACGTTCTCTCCGAAAACTGGATCGTAGCCGTCGATCAAGTTTCAGGCTGCATGCCGAATATCGGGTGAACCCGAGGGTTCGCTTGCGGATGCGGGGAGAATGGGTGCGGTCGAAGCCGCCCGGCGCGCCGGCGGAGCAGGGATACCTGGTGTATCAGGACCTGCGCTACCAGCCCAATTCACGGTGGACGTTCGACGCCCGCGTCTCTGTATTTGAGACCGACAGCTACAACAGCCGGGTATACCAGTTTGAAAACGATCTGCTGTACCTGTTTTCGAATACGATGCTGTACGACCAGGGACAGCGGCTCTACCTGCTGGCAAACTATGAACCGTATGAGTTCATGGAGATATGGGCCAAGTTTGGAATCACGGTGTTCGAAAACCGGCAGGTTCTGGGCAGTGGATTAAGTGAAATACGCGGGAATACACGCAGTAACCTGGGCGTACAGGTCCGGTTCGTTTTTTAGCGGGTTCTTGATTGGACTGTCAAATTTTGTTACCTACATTTGTGAAATTAGTTGACTTGCCGACCAATAATGAACCCAAACTATGATAATAGCAGGTTGGAGTGTAATATTTGTAATATTGCTGTGTCTGGTATTGCTGATATCGACCAGATATTCGCCGGATATCATCTTTTTGGGCGGGCTTACCCTGCTGATTGTCGGAAATGCTATTACTCCTGAACAGGCCCTGGTTGGGTTTTCTAATCAGGGAATGCTTACGGTAGCGGCTCTTTACGTGGTGGCTGCGGGACTCAAGGAAACCGGGGCAATCCACCTGATCGTAAACAAGATTATCGGGCACTCGAAAAGTATCAGGAGGGCGCAGGTACGTGTCATGGGACCCGTAATGGTAGTGAGTGCCTTTCTGAATAATACGCCGGTTGTAGCTTCCTTTATCCCGGCGATGGAGGACTGGGCCCGAAAAAACCGGATTCCGGCCTCCAAGATCTTGATTCCGCTCAGCTATGCCGCCATTCTGGGAGGTACCTGCACGCTGATCGGAACCAGTACCAACCTGATTGTGAACGGGTTGCTTATCAATGAGAGTGCGACCAGTTCACTCGGTATTTTCGAGCCCGGCTTAATTGGTTTGCCATGTGCCATCGTCGGATTTGCATACCTGGCCCTGTTCGCCAAGCGGTTGCTCCCCACACGCGGTTCCGGGTTCGATACATTCAAGGATCCGAGGGAATACACCATCGAGATGATTGTTGACGAAGGCAGCCAGCTTTCCGGGAAAACAATTGAAGAAGCCGGACTGCGCCACCTGCCGGGGTTATACCTGGTGGAGATCTACCGGCATGAACAGATTATTGCCGCCGTTGAACCGGAAGAGCGACTGCGTGAAAACGACCGTCTCATTTTTACGGGAATCGTCAGCTCAATTGTGGACCTGCAGCAGGTCAAGGGGATAAGTCCGGCTACCGACCAGGTTTTTAAACTGGATGCACCCCGAAGAGAACGGCTGCTGATCGAGGCGGTGGTCTCCCAGTCTCACCCGATGAATGGAAAGACGATCAAGGAGGGAGGGTTCCGCAACCGCTATGATGCGGTCGTGCTGGCCGTCTCGCGTAACGGGGAGAGGGTAAAGGAGAAAGTCGGCGATATAAGGCTGAAGACGGGCGATACCCTGCTGCTCGAGGCGCCGCCCAGTTTTGTTGAGCGATTCAAAAACTCCACCGACTATTTCCTGGTGAGCGGCATCGCTGACTCTTCTCCCCCCAATTACGAACGATCGGCATATGCCTGGACGATTTTGGGTGGAATGGTGCTGTCGGTAGCCCTGGGATTTTTATCGATGTTCCAGGGATCATTTTTGGCGGCGGGACTCATGATCCTGACCGGCTGCTGCAAGACGGGTACCGCAAAAGAAAGCATAGACTGGACGGTGCTGCTGGTGATTGCCGCTACCCTGGGCCTGGGTAATGCACTGCAGGTGACGGGTGCGGCCGGCGAGCTCGCATCAAGCCTGTTTCAGTATGCGGATGCCAACCCGTACCTGGCGTTGGCGGCGACCTATCTTGCTACATGGGTTTTGACCGAGCTGGTCACCAATAATGCAGCCGCAGTTCTTATATTCCCCATCGCCATCTCCATGGCCGCCTCGCTGGAGGTCAGCTACATGCCGTTTGTGATGGTAATCATCATGGCTGCATCGGCCAGTTTTTCCACTCCCATAGGGTATCAAACCAATTTGATGGTCTATGGCCCCGGAGGGTACAAGTTTACCGACTTTACCAGGATTGGACTCCCGTTAAACCTCATTATCGCCACGATCACGGTGCTGCTGGTACCCATTATCTGGCCATTATAGGGATTCCAGGAAATGAAGCCCAATAATAACCAATACTGCCCTAATAATTACTTCACTGGTTAACCAGTAACTACACTAGCTTCTCTTTGAGGATCTCCTACTTAAAAATGGGATTAAAAAAATCTTTTCGTAGTTTTGCCCCTGTCTTTTAAAGGCCGCCGGGCATGGAAAAGGGTGTCACAGGCAGTTATAAAACAGTGAAGTTCACGTTAAATATATTGAATGGAAAAACCGGAATATGTTGAACATGTTTGAAAAAGTGATAGAGACCGCCCGCAAGGCGGGAGAGGCCACTCTGGAATATTATAACCAGGAAATAGAAGTGGAAACAAAAGAGGACGACTCCCCGCTCACCAAGGCGGATTTGGCCGCCCACAAGATTATTACAGAGGCACTGGAGACGATCGACCCTGAGACGCCGGTCATATCCGAGGAGGGGGGGCTTCCATCCTATGAGGAGAGAAAGCACTGGGAAAAATTCTGGATCGTGGATCCGCTTGACGGTACGAAAGAGTTTATCAAAAAAAATGGAGAATTTACCATTAACATCGCGCTTGTAGAGCAGGGAGAACCCGTTTTTGGTGTCGTTTACGTTCCGGCCCGACAGGTTACGTATTATGGCAGCAAGCAGGACGGTTCGTTCAGGCAGGACGGAGCCGGGGATCCGGTACGCATTTATTCTGAACAAGCCGACAAGTTGACCCCGCTGAAGGTGGTTTGCAGCCGCTCGCACGGGTCTTCGGACCTGGAAGATCAACTGAAGAAGCAGGGAATTACCGTTGAGGAAACGATGCCGGCGGGCAGTTCAATCAAATTTTGCCTGGTAGCGGAAGGCAAAGCGGATATTTACCCGCGTATGGGTCCGACCATGGAATGGGATGTGGCTGCAGGCGATTGCGTGTACCGGAATTCAGCTAAAAATGGCCAGCATCCCTCCCCGCTTACTTATAACAAGCCCGACCTGAAGAACGGCAGTTTTGTAATAGGGCTTAACGATGATAGCATGAACAAAAATCGTAACAGTTAGAATCTAAAATTTTTCACTTACTACTATGAGCGAAACGAATTTAAAACCCACCGTCCTTTGGTTTACCGGTCTTTCCGGGTCCGGCAAAAGCACTATTTCGGAAAAAGTATACGCGACCCTCAAGGATCGGGGTTATAAAGTTGAACATCTTGACGGGGATGCTGTTCGGGAGGTCTTTCCCACCACCGGCTTCTCGAAAGAGGAGCGAGACAGCCACGTCAAGAAAGTCGGCTTTGTGGCAAGTCTGCTGCAAAAGCACGGCGTTTTTGTCGTTGCCTCATTTATCTCTCCCTACCAGGACGCCAGGGATTTTGTTCGGGATATGTGCGAGGATTTCACCGAGGTTTATATCTCCACCCCGCTGGAAGAGTGTGAACGCCGCGATGTGAAAGGCCTTTACGAAAAAGCCCGAAAAGGGGAGATCGATAACTTCACCGGGATCAGCGATCCCTATGAGGAACCTGAGAACCCGCAACTGAGTATCGATACCACCGATATCTCTGTTGATGAGGCCGTACAGCAGGTTTTCAGGTACCTGGAATCTCGATAGACCGGTGTTCTCTAAAAAATCCCCCTTAACCCTAGCTGGCGTTAGTGTAGGTATGCATCTACAATATTCGTAATGAATCGCTGCTGAAAGAAACGTGAAGATATTATGGTTAGTCATTGTTCCCATTAATCTTTAACTTTGGCAGCTTTAGACCAAGTTCAATCGTTTATTAATAAAGTCATGAAGTCGTATAAATTAAGTCATATAAGGCAGCTCGAATCCGAATCGATTTTCGTGTTTCGCGAAGTGGCGGCCCAGTTTGAAAACCCGGTGCTGATGTTTTCCGGTGGAAAAGACAGTATCACGATGGCCCGCCTCGCACAAAAGGCGTTTTGGCCGGGCAAGATACCGTTTCCATTTCTGCATGTTGACACCGGCCACAACTTCCCGGAGACGATCGAATTTCGGGATCAGCTTATGGATGAGCTGGGTGTGGAGCTGATTGTCGCCCACGTGCAGGATATGATTGACGCCGGCAAGGTCAAGGAGGAGAAGGGGCCCAACGCCAGCCGGAACAAGCTGCAGATTCCGACCCTGCTGAACGCATTGGAAGAGCACGGCTTTGACGCCGCTTTCGGGGGCGCCCGGCGGGATGAGGAGAAAGCCCGCGCAAAGGAGCGCTTTTTCTCGCACCGCGATGAGTTTGGCCAGTGGGATCCCAAGAACCAGCGGCCGGAGCTGTGGAACCTCTTCAACGCGCGGAAAAATTTGGGCGAACACTTCCGGATTTTCCCGCTCAGCAACTGGACGGAGATGGATGTCTGGCAGTATATCGCGGCTGAGGGTATCGATATTCCCTCCCTGTATAAAGCACACGAGCGGGAGGTCGTTGAACGCGAGGGTACCTACCTGGCAAAATCAGAATTTATTACGCTTACCGACGGCGAAGAATACGAGAAGAAAAAGATACGATTCCGAACCATTGGCGACATGACGTGTACCGGGGCCGTTCTTTCTGACGCCACCGATTTGGCGGAGATAATTGAAGAGGTCGCCTCGGCCCGCATCACCGAACGGGGCAACCGCACCGACGACAAGCGCTCTGAAGCAGCCATGGAGGAGCGGAAGAAGGAGGGGTATTTCTAGGGAAGTGTTAAGTGTTAAGGATTTTTGAAATGGCGTACCAGTCATTTGAAGATTTAGAGGTCTGGCAGCGTTCAACTCGATTGGCAGTAGATCTTATTAATTATTTGGGCAACTGTAAAGATTATGCATTTAAAAACCAAGTTCTGAGATCAGTTATATCCATACCCTCTAATATTGCAGAAGGTGCGGAACGTCAATCAAAGAAGGAATTCAGGTATTTTTTGAATATCGCAAAAGGTTCTGCAGCTGAATTGCGAACTCAAGTTTATATTGGTATGGAAACAAACTTGATCGAAAGAGAATTAGCTAAAAGGATAATTAATGAGTTAAAAGAACTATCATCTATGTTACAGGGATTGATAAAAAGCCTGGATAAAAAGCTTAACACTTAAAACTTTTCACTTTAAAACTTTATCAATTCTAAGATATCAATTTTTAAATTAAGAATCGTAATCGATGAGTAACAACGAAAAAACAGAAGCGCAGAAATATCTGGATATGGATCTGCTGCGGTTTACGACCGCGGGCAGTGTGGATGATGGAAAAAGTACGTTGATCGGTCGCCTGCTTTATGACAGCAAGCAGATTTTTGATGACCAGATGGCAGCTATTGAGGAATCCAGCCGCAAGAAGGGGGATGAGTATACCAACCTGGCGCTGCTGACCGACGGGCTTTCTGCCGAGCGGGAACAGGGTATCACCATTGATGTGGCGTATCGATATTTTTCGACGCCCAACAGGAAGTTTATAATTGCAGATACGCCCGGCCACGTGCAGTATACCCGGAATATGGTGACCGGGGCCTCCACGGCCAACCTTGCGATTATCCTGGTGGATGCCCGCAATGGTGTAATTGAGCAGACCTGCCGGCACTCGTTTATCGCTTCGCTGCTGCAGATCAAGCATATTATCTTGTGTGTCAACAAGATGGACCTGGTCGATTACAGTGAGGAGCAGTTTGAGAAGATTAAAAAACAGTTTTCGACCTTCTCATCCAAGCTGGATGTGCCCGATATTCACTACATTCCGATAAGTGCCCTGTACGGGGACAACGTGGTCGACAAAGGGGACGACAATATGCCGTGGTACAACGGCAGCACCCTGCTGCATACGCTGGAAAACGTGCAGGTAGACAGCGACTACAACCATGTAGACAGCCGTTTCCCGGTCCAGTGGGTAACGCGGCCGCAATCCAAAGAATATCCCGATTACCGCGGGTATGCCGGTCGGGTGGCCGGTGGCGTATTCAAGCCGGGCGACGAAATTATTGCGCTTCCGTCCGGGTTTACCTCAAAAATAAATACCGTGGAGACCTTCGAGAAGGAAGAGGAGGAGGTCTTTCAACCGATGTCCGTGACAATGACGCTGGAAGATGAGATCGACATCAGCCGCGGCGATATGATCGCCAAGCCCGACAACCAGCCCACCGTGGGGCAGGATATCGACCTGATGGTATGCTGGCTGAACAAGAAACCGCTGGAGCCGGGTGGCAAGTATGCGATCAAGCATACAACCCAGAATGCGCGGTGTATTGTCAAAGAGGTAAAGTACAAGGTCAACATCAACACACTGCACCGCGTGCAGGGGGACAAGGAGATCGGCCTGAACGACATCGGCCGCATTCATATCCGTACCACCCAGCCGCTTTTCTACGACAGCTACAAGCGCAACCGTGATACGGGAAGCCTTATCATTATCGACGAGTTTACCAATGAGACGGTCGGTGCGGGAATGATCATTTAATTAAGGACTTTGAAAACCCTCAATTCCTTGTTCTTAGGAAATTGTACTTACGTTTAAAAGGTCAACAAGGTCGGTGATACAACCACCTTCCAACAAACTGGGAGGCCCTGCAAAGATCCCTAATTAAAATCGAATTACGGATACGGGAAATTTAACAGACGCAAGATAAAATATTTTGAAGATAAAGCACCCATAATACAAACCTCCAACCTATAACCTATAACCTGTAACCTATAACCTGTAACCTATAACCTGTAACCTTCAACCTGTAACTCCCCCCCCAATGAAAGGCATCATCCTGGCCGGTGGTACCGGAACCCGTCTTCATCCGGTCACTAAGAGCGTTTCCAAGCAGCTGCTGCCGGTCTACGACAAACCGATGATCTATTACCCGTTATCGGTTCTTATGCTGGCGGGTATCCGTGATATCCTTGTCATAACCACACCGGTCGATCAATCGGCGTTTAAAAAACTGTTGGGCGATGGATCGGATTGGGGCATCGACCTGAAGTATGCCGTGCAGCCCAAACCTGAAGGGTTGGCACAAGCCTTCCTGATTGGTGAAGAGTTTATCGGTGACGATAATGTTGCCCTGATCCTTGGTGACAACATTTTCTATGGGCAGGGATTTACCGCACTGTTGCAGCAAGCCGCACTACGCGACGAAGGGGCCACGATATTTGGCTACCAGGTGGTAAACCCCAACCGGTTTGGGGTGGTGGAGTTTGATGAGGACCGGAACGCCATCTCCATCGAGGAAAAGCCGGAGCATCCCCGTTCGGATTACGCGGTTACGGGCCTCTATTTTTATGACAACACCGTGGTGGATATTGCCAGGACTATTACGCCTTCTGCCCGCGGCGAGCTTGAAATCACGGATGTGAACAAGACCTATCTCCAACAGAATAAGCTCAAAGTAGAGTTGCTGGGCCGCGGGTTTGCCTGGCTCGACACCGGCACGCCCGAATCGCTGCTCGAAGCCTCCCAGTTTGT
This sequence comes from Halalkalibaculum sp. DA3122, assembly GCF_043951865.1. Lineage (NCBI taxonomy): Bacteria > Pseudomonadati > Balneolota > Balneolia > Balneolales > Balneolaceae > Halalkalibaculum > Halalkalibaculum sp. DA3122. The sequence continues at coordinate 5,786 of NZ_JBINJF010000015.1, read as the reverse complement.
CGAGATTATCGAACGCCGCCAGGGGCTGAAAATCGCCTGCCTCGAAGAGATCGCCTGGCGAAAGGGGTGGATAACGGGGGCGGAACTGAAAGCGATGGGAGAAAGCTACACCAACTCCTACGGGGCCTACCTGGAAGGATTGCTTGGGTGAGAAAGCGCGCTCCAGGAAAATACCCTGTAGATTTCAAAAAGCGATAAACATAGACTGAACTCCTTGTTGTGTAGGGGCTTATGGTGTTACAACATAAATATTTGTGAGGTAATACGGGTTGGATTTAATATTCAGCTGACATTCGGGTTTCGATTCAATTCTAATAGTTTTAATATCCACATCGGAAATTTCAGAAACTCCATATGTGTAATTAATGAGTAATAACCCCGTCACATTTGCAGTATGCGGATTTGGTCGAATTGGTAAACGGCACGCCAAAATCATTCATGAGCATGAAAGAGCCGAATTGACGGCTGTCATCGATCCCGACAGCACACAGCAGAAGTACCTCGGGAAGCTCGATATTGAGGCGGCTTACTATCCGAGCATGAAAGACTACTGGAATTTGCATCCCGCTGATAATCGCGCTGAAGTGATCAATATTTGTGTGCCCAACGGGCTGCATGCACCGCTGTCCATAGAAGCCCTGGAACGTGGTTGTCATGTCGTTATTGAGAAACCGATGGCTCTGAACCGGAGAGACTGTGAAGGAATTATTGAAGCCGCGCTGCAAAGCAGCAAGAAGGTGTTCGTTGTCAAGCAAAATCGATATAGTCCCCCTTCCAAATGGCTTAAACAAGTGGTTTCCGGAGGAGTACTGGGCGAGATCTACCTGGTAAAGATCAACTGCCTTTGGAACAGGGACAAACGCTATTATAAGGAGGGAGACTGGCACGGAACCCTGGATATGGATGGAGGCACCCTGTTCACCCAGTTTAGCCATTTTGTGGATATCATGTATTGGATATTTGGAGATATTACTGATATTTCAGCCCGGTTTGAAAATTTTAACCACGGTGGCATGATTGAGTTTGAGGATACAGGTATCGTTAATTTCAAATTTTTAACGGGGGGAGAGGGATCGATTCACTATACGACATCCTGCTGGGATAAGAACATGGAAAGCAGTATGATTGTAATAGGGAGTAACGGCTCATTAAAAATTGGCGGCCAGTATATGGATAAAATTGAATACTGCCATATTAAAGATTATGAAGTCCCGGAACTGTCCCCGACCAACCCGCCGAATGATTATGGCCCCTTTAAAGGAAGTGCGGCCAATCATCACTACGTCATAGAAAATGTTATAGACACACTATCCGGAAAAAGCCAGATAAAGACCAGTGCCCGCGAGGGGATGAAAGTAGTTGATATTATCGAGCGAATTTACAAGCAGCGAAAATGTTGAATGTTAAATGTTGAATGTTAAATGTTACAGGTTGAATGTTGAAGGTTGAAGGTTGAAGGTTTTTAGTACAATCACCAACCTGCAACCTGCAACCTGCAACCTGTAACCTTCAACTTTCAACCTGCAACAATAGACAAGTATGATCCACGAGGAAGCCTACATTCATGAATCCGCTTATGTTGATGAAGGGGCGGCGATCGGCAGCGGGACCAAGGTGTGGCATTTTTGTCATGTGATGGGAAACGCCAGTATTGGCAGTGAGTGCACGCTGGGACAAAACGTGTTTGTTGGGGACAATGTTAAAATTGGTGATCGGGTCAAAATTCAAAACAATGTATCGGTATATGAGGGTGTGATTTGTGAAGACGAGGTGTTTTTGGGTCCCTCGATGGTGTTTACCAACGTTATCAATCCCCGCAGCGGGGTAGATCGCAGTAACCAGTTTCTCGAGACGAGAGTGGGAAAAGGAGCGACCGTTGGCGCCAATGCGACAATCATTTGTGGCAACGAGATAGGGCGGTATGCATTCATCGGGGCCGGCGCGGTTGTGACCAGGGAGGTTCCCGACTACGCCCTTGTTTTGGGCAATCCCGCCCGGCAGGTGGGCTGGATGAGCCGGAACGGCCATCGACTGCAGTTTAATGAAAAAAACACAGCCATCTGTCCTGAAACCGGAGAAGAATATAGGTTAGCGGATGGGAGTGTAAGGCTGGAGGTTGAAGGTTGAATGTTACAGGTTGAATGTTGAAGGTTTTTAGTACAATCACCAATCACCAATCTGCAACCTGTAACCTGTAACCTGTAACCTGTAACATTCAACATTATTTAACATATTAATACTGAACGAATTGAGCCGTGGCATCTGTAGAAAAGTTTGAGGATCTGGATATTTGGAGGGAATCCCGAATTCTTGTCAACAAAATTTATGAATTGACGAGACAGGAAAAATTTGATAAAGATTTCGGTTTAAAAGATCAGATCCGTCGTTCATCAGTGTCGGTAATGAACAATATCAGCGAAGGATTTGAAAGCCGGACTGTAAAGCAATTTATTGATTATTTAGGTCGTTCAAAAGCTTCATGCGGGGAAACAAGATCCATTTTATATGTAGCCCTGGATTGTAAATACATAACAGACGAACAGTTCAAAGAATGCTACGAGCTCGCTACTAAAATATCACGGAAAACATATCGATTCATTCAATATCTTGAAAAATACAACTCCAATGACAGAGTCTCAGAAGCAGTGACAGCCTATCAAATTAATTAATCTGACAACTCAATCTCCAACCTTCAACCTTCAACCTTTAACCTTTAACCTTTAACCTTTAACCTTCCAATGCCCATCCCCCTTTTCGATCCAAAGCCCGACATCCAGGCCCACTGGGAAGAATATAACAACGCCATTAAGAACGTGATGAAGCATGGCCAGTTTATTTTAGGTCCGGAGGTCGAGGAGTTTGAACAGCAAGCGGCCGAATACCTGGGAGTAGAGCACGCCATCGGAGTAAATTCCGGTACCGACGCGCTGGTAATTGGATTACGGGCGGCAGGGGTGGGACCCGGAGACGAGGTGATTACGACCCCATTTTCCTTTTTTGCCACGGCCGAATCGATCAGCAATATCGGCGCCCGGCCCGTTTTCGTCGACATTGAACCTTCAACCTTCAACCTGCAACCCGCCAATATTGAACCTGCCATCACCGAAAACACGAAAGCCATACTGCCGGTGCACCTGTTCGGTCTGCCTGCCGGGATGGATGAAATCATGCAGATCGCAGAAAAGCACAATCTTAAGGTGATTGAAGATTGCGCCCAGTCGTTCGGAGCCACCTGCAACGGTCAGCAAACCGGATCCATTGGAGATGTTGGCGCCTTTTCTTTTTTTCCGACCAAAAATCTCGGAGGTTTTGGTGACGGCGGACTCATAACCACCGATGATGATGAAACAGCCGGGCTCTGCCGGAAGCTCCGGGCCCACGGCTCCACGAAAAAATACCACAACGAGATGCTGGGGTACAACTCCAGGCTGGACACTATACAGGCTGCGGTGCTGCTGGTTAAGCTCAAATACCTGGACAAAGCAAACAGCCTGCGCCAAAGCATTGCCCAACGATATACAGAAGCACTTGAAGATGTTAGCGGCATCAAGCCACCCGCCACCCGTCACCCGTCACCCGTCAACCCCGTCTTCCACCAGTACACCATTCGCGTGTTAAACGGTAAACGGGACCAGCTGCGTCAAAAGCTCTCTGAAAAAAAGATCAGCACGGGGGTCTACTACCCGGTGCCACAAGATCAACTGCCGGTTTACAGCAAACTCAATTATGAGCTGGAAGTATCAAAAAAGATGGCACAGCAGGTACTAAGCCTGCCGATATGGCCGGAAATGGAAACAGGAAAACAGGAGGATGTGGTAACTGCAATCAAGGAATTCATGGCTAAGTTCTAATCCATAACCCGGTTAATTCAGTTTTAAACATGCGATTTTTCTCAGTTTTTGCGATAGTATTCGGTATTTGCGTGACGACTCATGCCCAAGAGACCATCAATAAGGATGACTTCCGTATAGGGCTTCGTTCCTCTGTTTATACCGCGACCGAGGGCGAACTTCCGTTTTGGTTTTATTCCGGGATGGACGGGATGGTGGACCCGGGAAGTACCAACTTTTTAAATGAGATCAGCTTTGGTCACACCATCTTCCAAAATGATAAAAGTAGTTTCAATGCCGGTGGACATGCCCTGCTTCGCTGGTCAGGAGAAAGTGCCATTCTGTTTCCCCAGCTCTATCTGAGCGGCCGTGCTTTTGGCCTGAAACTGGATATCGGTCGCTTTCCACAGCCGATCGGGTTAAACAATCATGCGTTGTCAGTGGGATCCATGATGGTTAGCCGGAACGCAACACCACTGCCAAAGATCTCCATTTCGACCCCGGAATTCAGGAATGTGCCTTTTGCCGGGGGATACCTGCAGTACAAAGGCATGTTCAGCCACGGGTGGTTTGAAAAAGACCGGCATGTGGAGCGGCCGTATCTGCATCAAAAATATCTTTACCTGAGGGTGAATGTGGGGCCGCTGTCAGGGACGGGAGGTATTGTTCACAATGCGCAGTGGGGCGGTGTGGACCCGGACCGGGGTCAGCTGCCGCAGTCTTTTGGAGACTATATCCGTCTTGTTACCGGTCGGGGAGCCGATGAGGACAGTAACGCACCGGGAGGCGAGAAATCGAACGTAATAGGGAATTCGGTAGCAGCCTATGAGTTTGGGTTGCTGTACAGGCATGAGAGTTATCGATTGCATCTGACCCGGCTGTTTTACCTGGAGGATAAAGTTTCAACCCGGTTTCGGAGTCCCTGGGACGGGGTTTGGGGCATAAACCTGGAGTTCGAGGATCAAAACCGGTGGTTGAACGCACTCACCTACGAGCATGTCAACACCAAAAACCAGGATGCAAAATCGTGGGAGCTGATCGGCCGGCGCGACTATTATGACAACTTTGTATACGGCAGCGGGTGGACTTACGAGAATCGCACGCTGGGAATTCCGCTGATCCTTTTTGACGGCACCACTATCACCAATAACGTGCTGGTGGGGCATCACCTTGGGATGGGGGGCGCATTTTGGGACCGGCGACTGAGCTGGAGAAGCCTGTTGACCTGGTCACGCAACTACGGCGTGCAGGACGACTGGATAGAGCAGGGGGGCGATTCCATCCCAAATGACCACCCGGATATTACACCGAGAGACCAGTTTCGGCGCGAGCAGTACTCGCTGATGATGGAGTTCCGTTACGCGCTGGAGCGTGTGGAGAGTCTGGATATTCTTCTTAAGCTGGGTGCTGATGCGGGCGAACAGTACAGCGACAACCTGGGGCTGATGTTGGGGATAAGCTGGCAGAGATAATCCTGTAACTAGGATATTCTATGGAGGGTAGGGAGATTGAGAACCCACACCAGGAAAAGGTTGTTTTCCCAACAGAGGTGTTCTTTTTGTCTTGATACGAGGGACTCAACAATCAAGGCGGTGAATGGGGCACCCGCTGCAGCCTGTGCGGGCGTGGAGGGATAGAGAACAATGCTCCTTCTAAAACCCCCGGGGTTCCGAACAAGGCCTTGATCCCAAACCTGCGAGGTTTCCCTTCCAGGAAAGGCAATGGCCTTGAGGGGGGGGCGTCCCTTCCGGAGTACAAACCTCGCAGGTTTCGAGCCGAGCTGACCATCAGACAAGGTATACCGGCAGGACCTCCGCGCCCCATTCAAGGCCGGGAAGGGCAGGGTAGCAATTTTTAGCTAATGCTCCTGTACTCAAATAAACCGTCGTTGGTTTTATCTTTAATTAATTATTCATTCTTCATCCCCCTGCACCCCCTTCGAACATCATTTACCGC